>NZ_URDP01000030.1 GCF_900546705.1 uncultured Oscillibacter sp.
CTTGGCCCGGCCCACATAGGCCGGCTCCCGGCGGGAGAGGGTGAACTCCGCCAGGTGCAGGGGATTGGAGCGGTAGGAGGAGGTCTCGCCGGAGGGAATCAGCTCGTCGGTGGTGGTCACCTCGTCCCGGAGCACTGCCGCCAGCTCCACCAGCAGATGCTCGCCCAGAGGCGGCATGGCGGGCCAGTCGGTGATGTTGGGCCCCAGGATCAGCTCCGTGTCCGGCTGGGGATGGCCGTAGCCGTTGTAGACCCGGCGGGCATAGACGCCTCCGTCAAAGTGATAAGGCAGGGGATGGGGCTCGTAGTCCACCTCCGTGGCGGGGGTGATGCGGCCGCCGCTGCGGGCGGTGGCGGCGATGGAGCGGGCATCCATGAGGCACACGCCGGCAAACTGTCCCTCGGCGGGCTTGGAGCCCTCCCGGTTGGGGAAGTTGCGGGTGGTGTGGCGCAGGCTCAGGCCGTTGTTGGCAGGCACGTCTCCGGCACCGAAGCAGGGGCCGCAGAAGCTGGGTTTGATGATGGCGCCGGTTTCCAACAGGTCGGCGGTGACGCCGGTGCGGGTCAGCTCCAGGCTCACGGGCACGCTGGTGGGGTACACGTCCAGGGCGAAGTAGCCGCTGCCGCAGCTGCCGCCCCGGAGGATGTCCGCCGCCTCGGTGATGTTGTCGAAGAGGCCGCCGGCGCAGCCGGCGATGACGCCCTGGTCGGCCCACACGCCGCCGTCATGGCACTTGTCCAGCAGGTGAATGTTGGCCTTGGGATAGCGGGCCCGGGCGTCGGACTCCACGGCGGAGAGAATGTCCTCCGCGTTGTCCAGGAACTCCCGGATGGTGTAGGCATTGGAGGGGTGGAAGGGCAGGGCGATCATGGGCTCGATCTCGTCCAGGGCGATGGAAACCATGCGGTCATAGTAGGCCCAGGGACCCGGCTGGAGAGGCTGGTGTTCCGCCTGACGGCCATGGAGGGCCAGGTAATCCCGGGTGACCTCGTCCGTCTGCCAGATGGAACTCAGGCACGTGGTCTCCGTGGTCATTACGTCGATGCCGTTGCGGTAGTCCATGGGCAGCGCGGCGATGCCGGGACCGGCGAATTCCAGCACCCGGTTATTGACAAAGCCGTCGGCAAAGGTGGCTTTGACCAGGGCCAGCGCCACGTCATGGGGCCCCACACCCCGGCGGGGGGCGCCGGTCAGATACACCAGCACTACTTCGGGATAGGGAATGTCCCAGGTGTTCTTCAAAAGCTGTTTGCAAAGCTCCGGACCGCCCTCGCCCACGGCCATGGTGCCCAGGGCGCCGTAGCGGGTGTGGGAGTCGGAGCCTAAGATCATTTTTCCGCAGCCTGCCAGCTGCTCTCTTGCATAAGAGTGGATGACGCTCTGGTTGGCGGGGACATAGATACCGCCGTATTTCTTCGCGGCGGACAGGCCGAACACATGGTCGTCTTCATTGATGGTGCCGCCCACGGCGCACAGGCTGTTGTGGCAGTTGGTCAGGGCGTAGGGCACGGGAAAGCTCCGCATGCCGGAGGCGCGGGCCTGCTGGATAATGCCCACGTAAGTAATGTCGTGAGAGACGAGAGCATCAAAGCGAATCCTTAGAGCCCCAGGGTCACCGGATGTATTGTGCGACTGAAGGATGTGCCAGGCCATGGTCTGGCGCCGCCCTTCTTCCGTGGAGACAGGCGCGGTGGGGCAGGGCGCGCCGTCGTGGAAAAAGGTGCCGTTTTTACTGAGCTGGATCATTGGCTGAAGACCTCCTGCGCTCCGGCCGCGGCCGGAAGTTTCTTGCACCACAATATACCATACTTTCTTCCCGCTGCATAGATGTTTTTTGCAGGAATTATAAATCGGACTTGCAAATTTGGGAAATTGTCCAAGTTTGGACAAACGAATGGAACCTTGTCGGTGCAAATACACATGTTTTTATGCTGCGGACGAACGATGCTCACTGCCCGGTTACGGTGATCTGGCAGGCGCTCATGGCTGCCAGCGCAGTCCGGTGGGCCTGGGGAGTGACGCCGGCACAGCAGCCGGAGTCCACCACGATCTCCGCCTCCGGCAAAAACGCCTTAATGAGCAGGGCGTTGGACAGTACGCAGATATCCGTGCACACGCCGATCAGCGTCACTTTTTCCACGCCGTGCTTTCCCTGACGGAGCAGGTCCTCGTTTTGGGCCTTAAGCAGTTGGCCCAGGGCGGTGCTGCCGAAGGTGGGCTTGTCGACAGGATGGTCGGCGTACTCCTGAAGCTGGGGAATGATCTCCCACCCCTCGGTTCCCCGGATGCAGTGGGGCACCGGCAGTTTCCGGCCCTCCTGGGTCTGGGCATAATCCGGACCGTGGGTGTCCCGGGTGAAGAAAATCCGCTCTCCCCGGTTCAGACCGTCCACCACGCGTCCGACCACATAGGGCACAATGTCACAGGCCTCCGGTGTCCCCAGGGCGCCGGAGACAAAATCGTTCTGCATATCCACCACAACCAAAACATCCATTGCAGCACACTCCTTTCAATTTTCACCAATATAGCAAATATCCCGGTGAACTGCAAGAAAGGACGGGGAAAGCTGCAAAAAAAAGTTGACTTTTGCGGTGTGTACAGCTACCATATATTTTATTACGGCCATGGGGAAATTGGGCCGAAATTACAAAAAAACGAGGAGAGAGAAGCGTGAAGCGAGAAAACTTCCAATCCCGTCTGGGATTCTTGCTGGTGAGCGCCGGCTGCGCCATCGGCATCGGAAATGTGTGGAAATTCCCCTATGTGACAGGGGAAAACGGCGGCGGTGTGTTTGTGCTCTTTTACCTGCTGTTTTTGGTCATCATGGGCGTGCCGGTCCTGACCATGGAGCTGGCGGTTGGGCGTGCCAGCCGCAAGAGCGCCGTGCTGGGATACAAGGCCCTGGAGCCCAAGGGCAGCAAGTGGCACGTCCACGGCTGGTTCTGTGTGATCGGCTGCTGCCTTTTGATGATGTACTATACCACGGTGGCCGGCTGGATGCTGGACTATTTCTATAAATTCGCCACCGGCGCATTCAATGGCATGACCATCGAGGCAGTGGACGGCGTATTCAACGAGATGCTGGCAAATCCCGGCGAGATGACGGTGTTTATGGTCATTATCGTGCTGGCGGGTTTCCTGGTGTGCTCTTTCGGTCTGCAAAAGGGCCTGGAGCGGATCAGCAAGTGGATGATGCTGGCGCTGCTGGCGCTGATCGTGGTGTTGGCGGTGCACAGCCTGATGCTGCCCGGCGCCGCCGAGGGCGTGAAGTTCTACCTGCTGCCGGATTTCCAGCGGGCTGCGGAACAGGGCATCGGCAATGTGATGACTGCCGCCATGAATCAGTCCTTCTTTACCCTGAGCCTGGGCATTGCCGCCATGGAGATCTTCGGCAGCTATATGTCCCGGGACAACTCCCTGACCGGTGAGTCCGTGCGGATCTGCTGCCTGGATACGTTTGTGGCGCTCATGTCCGGCCTGATTATTTTCCCCGCCTGCTTTTCTTTCGGGGTGGAGGCCAACAGCGGCCCGGCCCTGATTTTCATGACGCTGCCCCGGGTGTTCATCAACATGGCCGGTGGCCGTATCTGGGGCGCGCTGTTCTTCCTGTTCATGACGTTTGCCAGCTTCACCACTGTGCTGGCCGTGTTTGAAAACATCATGGCCAGCTGCATCGACACCTTCGGCTGGACCCGGAAAAAGGCCACGGTGGTATGCTGCGTGTTCATTCTGGTGGCCAGCATGCCCTGCGTGCTGGGCTACAACCAGTGGTACTTCTCCCTGGTTCTGCCCAACGCACCCGGCGGCGGACAGATTCTGGATATCGAGGACTTCCTGGTGAGCAACCTGCTGCTGCCGCTGGGCTCTTTGGTGTATCTGCTGTTCTGCGTCAGCAAGTGGGGCTGGGGATTTGACAAGTATCTGGAGGAGGCCAATACCGGAACGGGGCTGAAAATGTCCCGGATGTTCAAGCCGTACTTCCAGTTCATCCTGCCCATTCTGATTCTGGTCATCCTGATCCAGGGTTTGCTGTAATAAAATATTTATCTGATAAATTTGCATATTTATCAATTTCGATCTCTGGGCAGATCAAAGCGGACGCCGTTTTCGACGTCCGCTTTTTTTACACAAAAATTTGGGGGGAACCGGGGCTTACAGGCGCAGCTTTTCCTTTTCCGCCAAGGCGATGCGGATAAACTCGGAGATGATCTTCCACTGGTACGACTCCTTCCGGTAGGCAAAGCGGATGGGGTAGGAAGCGCCGGTGAAATACACCCGGACCCGCCGCAGCTGACTGCGGCTGAGTGTGGCGCGCACCAGGCTTTTGGGACAAAAGCAGATGCCGATCCCCCGGGAGGAGAATTCCACCAGTGTATCCAGGTTGTTGCTGCGGGCTTTCACAACAGGCTGAAAACCGGCTTTTTCGATCAGTCCCCTGCCGATTTCGCTGGAAATGTCATGGCCGCCGCCCAGTACGAACGGGCAGCGGCTAAACTGGCTCAAATCGGTAAGATGTACGTTTTTTTCGGTATTTTCCGGGGCGTATTGCACCGGGACCAGCATGACGGTTTCGTCGTTGTAAAAGTCCAGAATTTCCGTGTTTGGCAGGGAGTCGAAGATCCGGCCCACGGCAAGATCGATGTCCTTGTTGACAAGGCTGGTCTGCAGCAGCTTGTTGCCGTTTTCCACCAGCCGCACTTCGATATTCGGGTATTGCTCCTGAAAGGCGTGGATGATGCCCGGCATAATGGTGCGGCTTTTCGCATAATCAACACCGACCAGAAGTTTTCCCCGTTGGTTGTGGGTCAGGTCGTTGAACTCGTTCCACATGGACTGCCAGTTTTCGTAGATGGAGGTGGCATGACGCAAAAATACCTCCCCGGCGTAGGTCAGTTCCAGGGGATTGCTGCGGATAATCAGCTGACAGGCGAGCTCTTTTTCCAGTGATGCAATGTGGGCGCTGAGGGTCTGCTGGGTGATATGCAGTTCCTCGGCTGCCTTGGTAATGTTGCGCTTTGCCGCCACCGCCCGAAAGTACTCCGTGGTCAGAAAATTCATGGTTAGGCCCCCTGTCACAGAAATTTTGCTGTAGTATACACCGAATAAATCAGTTTTACAACTGTTTTTTTGTGCATTATGATTTGAACCATACTTGGAAGCCGCGTTCCGGCGGCTGAATTTCAACAGCGGATATCTGGGAAAAATCACAGAGTCCAGCACGTCTAAGGAGGAATTTTTCAATGGATAAGAACAAGGTCGATTACGGTTCCATGGAATTTGCCACCCGGGCGATCAAGTACGGGGAAGGCCCTGATCCCGTGACCCATGCGCTGAATACGCCCATCTACGAGACGACTACATATGCCTACAGCGGCACGGACGAATATGACCGGATGATCGGCGATGCCATGGCCTGGAAGCCGGGCTGCCGCATTTACAGCCGCACCACCAACCCCACCACCTCCGCCATGGAGGAGAAAGCAGCTTCTCTGGAGAACGCGGAGGACGCCTGCGTGGTCTCCTGCGGCATGGCCGCCGTGAGCCTGGCGCTGCTGACCCAGCTGAACGCAGGCGACCACGTGATCTGCTCCGACGACACGTTCGTGTGCACGGCCAGCCTGTTTGAGGATATCCTGCCCTCCAAGGGAATTGAAACGGACCGGGTGGAGATTCTGGACCTGGACAACATCAGAAAGGCCATGAAGCCCAACACCAAGGTCATCTACCTGGAGGCACTGTCCAACCCGCTGCTGAAGCTGGCAGATCTGCCGGCCATCGCTGCCCTGGCCCATGAGCACGGCTGCAAGTTCATCGTGGATAACACCTTCCTGTCTCCGTTCATCATGCGGCCCCTGGATCACGGCACGGATATCGTGCTCCACTCCGGCACCAAGTACTATGTGGGACATGGCGACGCATTGTGCGGCATCGTGGCCGGCAAGAAGGCGGATATGGACCGGATCCGCTACTACAACGACAACCTGGGCACGCATATCAGCCCCTTCGACTCCTGGCTGGCTCTGCGGGGTGTCCGCACGCTGCCGCTGCGGCTGACCAAGCAGTCCCAGAACGCCATGACGCTGGCCAAGTGGCTGGAGGCCAGACCTGAGGTGGAGTTCGTGCTGTATCCGGGCCTGGAGAGCCACAAGCAGCATGAGCTGGCCAAGAAGCTGTTTGTGGGCGACAACTTCGGCGGCATGCTGTGCTTCCATCTCAAGGGCGGCTACGAGGAAATGGCCAAGTTTGCGGACAATGTGCAGATTCCGCCCATTGCCACCAGCCTGGGTGATGTGGTGACGCTGATCTATCCCAAGAAGCCCTATGACAACCTGATCCGCCTGTCTGTCGGTTGCGAGGACGTGCGGGATCTGATTGCGGACTTCGAGCAGGCGTTTGCGAAAATGAAGTAATTGGTCCCTCCGGGGACGATCTTTAGGGTGAAGGGAGGCAATTATGGCAACTGCGATATCAAATTTCCTGGACGCGGCAGTCGGCTTCTTGTGGGGGACGCCGCTCATTGTGCTGGTACTTGGATCGGGCGCACTATTCACGCTGGGCACAGGGCTCTTTCAGTTCCGGCACTTCGGCTATTTCATGAAAAAGACCCTGGGCTCTCTGTTTGACAAGTCCGAGCATGACGCCGGCTCGGGACATGTGAGCGCCTTCAATGCCATCGCCACAGCCATCGGCGGTGCCGTGGGTGTGGGCAACATCGGCGGCGTGGCTACCGCGATTGCCGTGGGCGGACCGGGTGCGCTGTTTTGGCTTTGGGTTGCAGCGCTGCTGGGCATGGCGCTCAAGAGCGCGGAGGTTTCCCTGGCGTGCTACTACCGCAGCTATGATGAAAACGGTCAGCCCTACGGCGGCCCCACCTACTATATCCAAAAGGGCATCGGCAACCTTCTCCCCAAAAAGATCTCCAAGGTTGCGTCGGTACTGGCCGCAGTCTTTGGCGTAGGCTTTGCCTGCAACTTCTTCTCCGGCGTACAGGGCTATACCATTGCAGAGGGCTTTACTGCCGCGTTCCCCGTCCCCATTCTGGGTTTTGCCGTGGTGTACAGCATCGTGGTGTGGATTATTGTCTGGGGCGGCGGCAAGCGCGTGGTGGAGTTCGCCGGCAAGATCGTCCCCGTGATGATTGTACTGTTTGTGGCAGCCGGTCTGGGCGTGGTGCTGATCAACATCCGCAGCCTGCCGGCGGCGCTGAAGCTGATTTTTGAGGGGGCCTTTACCGGTACGGCTGCTGTGGGCGGATTCTCCGGCGCAGCTGCCTCCGCGGCCATCCAGAACGGCATCTCCCGGTCCGTGTTCAGCAATGAGGCCGGTCAGGGCTCTTCCACCATGGTGCACTCCCAGGCAAAGGTGGAGCATCCTGTCCGCCAGGGCCTGTGGGGTATGTTTGAGGTGTTCGTGGACACTATGGTGGTGTGCACCATCATGTCCCTTGCCATTATCCTCAGCGGTGTGTGGAGCTCCGGAACCGAGGGCGCGGCCCTTTCCGTTTCCGCCTTTGCCACGGTATTCGGCTCGTTTGGTGCAAAATTTGTGGGCATTGCCATCCTGCTCTTCGGCATCACTACGCAGACAGGCTGGTTCATGTACTACGATGTGCTGCTGCGGCACGCACTTAAAGGCAATGTGGCGCTCAAGCACAAGATCCTGACGTTTTTCCGGGTCATCTATCCTCTGCCCAGCCTGATTACGGTATTCTACACGGTGCAAAATGGATTGCCCACAGGCTTTGTGTGGAAGATCACTGACTTTTTCTGCGCGGTACCCACCACGCTGAATATTATCTGCGTCATTGCCATGAGCGGGGTGTATTTCAAACTGGTGAAGGACTACAAGGCCCGTTACATGGGCATCGGTCAGGTGGACCCCAGCTTCAAACCCTTCTACGAGGACCCGCCGACGATTGAAAAGTAAAGAGGCAATTCCCGGCGACGCTTTGCCGGGGGAAAAAGAAGCGAACTGCGAAGGCACTTGGGGTGCCTTCGCAGTTCGCTCTATACATATATAATATATATGTGATATGTGTTCAGAATTCGTCCGGCAAAGCCAGAATGGCGGCGGCCAGGCGTTTTGCCTGGGGCAGCAGCGATGCGGCAAAAGCATGCTCGTGGGGGGAGTGCTGTCCCTCGCCCAGAATTCCCACGGCGCAGAGAGTGGGGATGCCCATGGAGGTGGTATAGGCGCTGTCGGAGCAGCCGGCGCTGTATGCTGTCCCCGGGCGTCCCAGACCCAGCGCCGCACTGGCGTCTTGATAGATCCCGGCCAGAGCAGCGGTCTTGGGCAGCTCCTCCATGGCGGGGAAGCCCACCAGGGGACCCAGGGTGCAGACGGTGCCCGGGGTTTCCACCTGACTGCACAGGGCGTGCAGTGTATCCAGTGCCTCCTGACAGCCCTGGTTGGTCCGGAAGCGAATGGCCACGGAGACCTCGCAGTGGTCGGGTACCACGTTGGCGCTGGTGCCGCCGTGGATGATGCCGCAGTTGTAGGTGACGCGGCTGGGGTCGGACAGCGCCTGAATGGCCACGATTTTTTTGGCTGCCTCCAGCACGGCGCTGGCGCCTTTTTCCGGGGCAGTGCCGGCGTGGCTGGCAATACCGGTGACCGTCAGGCGTAAAATGCCGCCGCCCTTTCGGCCGGTGATAAGCTCCCCGCCGGGCAGACCGCTTTCAAAAGTGAAGGCGGCGCCGCAGCCCAGCGCCTGACGCTGCAGGAAAGCCACAGTCTGCCGCTGGGAGAGGGTGTGGGCGGATTCCTCGTCGCTGAGCAGCACCAGCCGCAGCTGACGGCGGCTGTAGCCGGCGTGCAGCAGGGCGCGGATTACGTACAGGGCAATCACCAGACCGCCTTTGCAGTCGTGGACGCCGGGACCGTAGACGGTGTCTCCCTCCATGCGCCAGGGGCCGCCGGGGAAGCTGCCGATGGGGTGGACCGTGTCCAGGTGGCCCAGCAGCAGCACCGGCGGCAGTTCGCCGGGAGCTGTCCGGGCGGCCAGGCATGTGCCCGCACCCTGGGGCTGGAACTTCTCAGTCTCCATACCCAGGGCGTTGCAGTAAGTGTCCAGGTGGCTTGCCAGCTTGTCCACGGCCTCTGCCTGGGCACTGGGCGTTTCCAGCCGCACGACGGTCTCCCACAGCCGCAGCATCTCCTCCCGGCAGCCGTCCAAATAGGAAAAAGCAGTTTCCAGCATGGCCGTCATCTCCTTAAAAGCTGTCCGGCAGAGTCAGAATGGCCGCCGTCAGGCGCTTGGCCTGGGAGAGCAGGGAGGAGATGGACGCGTGCTCGTGGGGGGAGTGCTGCCCCTCACCCAGAACGCCCACGGCGCAGAGGGTGGGAATGCCCATGGAGGTGGTAAAGGCGCTGTCAGAGCAGCCGGCGGTGCCGATGGTGCCGGGACGGCCCAGACCCAGAGACTCGCTGGCGTCGCCGTAAACCTTTACCAGCTCTGCCGTGCGGGGCAGTTCCTCCATGGCGGGGAAGCCCATGAAGGGGCCCAGCGTACAGCGGGTATTCGGCGTCTCCACCTTGGCGCAGATGGCCCGGACCTGCTCCATGGCCGCGTCCCGCTCCTGGTTGGAGTGGAAGCGGATGCAGATGTCCACGCCGCAGGCGGCGGGAATGGTGTTGACGCTGGTGCCGCCGGCGATCTTGCCGCAATTGAAGGTGACATGGTCGAAGTCGGTCAGGTCCTCGATGGCCACCACTTTCCGGGCGGCCTCCCGGATGGCGCTGGCACCCTTTTCCGGGGCGGTGCCGCAGTGGCTGGCGATGCCCTCCACATCCAGACGGAGCACGCCGCCGCCCTTGCGGCGGGTGACCAGAGTGCCGTCGGGCAGGCCGCTTTCAAAGGTGAAGGCGGCGCCGCAGCCCCGGGCGTGGGACTGGAGGAAGTCCACCGAGCGCATGCGGGAGAGGGAGTGACCGGTCTCCTCGTCGCTGACGGCTACCAGCTTGAGCTGGCGGCGGTCATAGCCGGCGTGCTGCAACGCGCGGATCACGTACAGGGCGATCACCAATCCGCCTTTGCAGTCATGGACGCCGGGGCCGTACACGCTGTCTCCCTCCACCCGCCAGGGGCCGCCGGGGAAGCTGCCCACGGGGTGGACGGTGTCCATATGCCCCAGCAGCAGCACGGGCGGCAGCGCCTGGGGAGCGGTCCATGCTGCCAGGCAGGAACCCGCACCCTCGGGGCGGAGCTTTTCCGTCTCCATGCCCAGAGCGCGGCAATAGGTGTCCAGATGGCTTGCCAGCAGGTCGATGGCTGCGGGGTCCGCGCTGGGGGACTCCATTTTCACCAGGGTTTCCCACAAAAACAGCATCTCTTCGTGATACTGATCCAGATAGTGAAGGGCGTTTTCCAATTGTGTCATTGCGCATTGCTCCTTTGCCGGAAATATGGTGTCATTTTAACACGGATTTGTACCGCTGTCATCCATGTTTTTCCTTTCGTTTGACGCTGAAGCGAGCCTGTGATATAATTATTACAACCACAAGAGGCGCGGATGCCCTGCCTGATGGTCGGGACCGGGGCGGCCCCGTTCCGCCTGTGGCCTATAAAAGCAAAAAGGGGGCAATTTTATGAAGACCATCATTACCATTGGACGGCAGTTCGGCAGCGGCGGCAAGGAGGTCGGAATCCGCGTCGCAAAGGAACTGGGGATTCCGTTTTACGATAAGGAGCTGCTGCAGGAGGCAGCCAAGAAGAGCGGCCTTTGCGAGAAGATCTTTGAAAACTTTGACGAGCGGCCCAAGAGCCTGCTCTACTCCATTGCCATGGACTCCTATATGTTCGCCCTGCCCGGCACCGGCGCAGGTGACTCCCTGGAGCAGCAGGTGTACCTGGCTACGTTTGATACCATCCGCCATCTGGCGGCTCAGGGCCCCTGCGTCATCATCGGCCGCTGCGCGGACTATGCGCTGGCGGATGATCCCAACCACCTGAGCATTTTCATCCATGCGCCCATGGACGTGCGGATTCAGCGGGTTGCCAAGCGGCAGAATATTACGCCGGAGAAGGCCCGTCAGCTCATCATCAAGACTGACAAGCGCCGTGCCTCCTACTACGAGTACTACTCCTCCCAGAAGTGGGGCGCTGTGGACACCTACGATTTCTGCATCGACAGCAGCTATCTGGGCCTGGGCGGCACGGTGGAGCTGATCCAGACTATGGTGGCCCACAAGGAGCACCCCATCCCCAGCCCCACGGAGATCGATCCCACCCAGCAGCCGGAAAAGTGACCGGAAATACGAAACGGCGGACTGTTCAAAACAGTCCGCCGTTTTTTTATTGGTTGTGTTCCGGGAGAAAAGGACCGAAGATTTCGTGGAATTTGGCCTGGCTGTAAGCTTCCACATCGGCGCAGTAGCGGTCGTAGGCGCGCAGGAGCACCACGGCCTCCTCCGTCAGCACGGCGCCGCCGCCGTGGCTGCCGCCGATGGTGGAGGAGAGCAGCTTGCAGCCGAAGACGGCCTCCGCCGTGCGGATGATGCGCCAGGCCTTGGAGTAGGCCATGCCCATGGAGGCGGCGGCAGAGCGCAGCGAGCGGCACGATTCCACCTGATGCAGCAGCGTTGCGATGCCGGGACCGAAGCAGCGCTGGTTGTCGTCGGAATAGAGCCGGACGGTCAGCTTGAGATGCAGTTCCTTTTCCATGGCGGGCCTCCTCCCAATGGCCGTATGCGCGGCCGGGGTAATAAAGCCATCATAACACACCTCCGGCGCGTTTGCAAACGAGGAGAAGTATGCTATAATCAAAAAAAGACCCCAGAGAATCTGTGGAAAAATTCTCCGGCCACGCCGGAAGAGGAGGACGAGGAGCATGGAAAAAGTCAGACTGGGCCGCACGGAGCTGTATGTGACCAAGACCGCCTTCGGCGCGCTGCCCATTCAGCGGATCTCCAAGGAGGACGCGGTCAAGCTGGTGCGCCGGGCCTACGAGGCGGGCATCAACTATTTCGATACGGCCAACATGTATACGGACAGCGAAGAGAAGCTGGGGGCGGCGCTGCACGATGTGCGGCAGAACGTGATCATCTCCACCAAGAGCGGCGGCAAGGACAAAAAGACCGTGCTGGCCCACATTGAAGAGAGCCTGCGCCGGATGCAGACGGACTACATCGACCTCTTCCAGTTCCACAACCCGGCGGTGCTACCGGACCCCAATGACCCCGACGGACCCTACGCCGCCGCGCTGGAGATGCAGCAAAAGGGCTACATCCGCCATATCGGCATTACGAACCACCGGCTGGGCGTGGCCCGGGAGGCCATCGACTCCGGTGCCTTCGAAACCCTTCAGTTCCCCTTCTGCTATCTGGCCTCCGATCAGGACTATGACCTGGTGGAGCGCTGCCGCAAGGCGGATATGGGCTTCATCGCCATGAAGGGCCTCTCCGGCGGCCTGCTCAATAACGCCGAGGCCTGCTACGCCTTCATGCGCCAGTATGACAATGTGGTGCCCATCTGGGGCATCCAGCATGAGTGGGAGCTGGACCAGTGGCTGGAGCTGACGGAGCGGGACCCCCGCATGACGCCGGAGCTGGAGGAGGTCATCCGCAAGGACCGCCAGGAGCTGGCGGGCAACTTCTGCCGCAGCTGCGGCTACTGCCTGCCCTGCGCCGCCGGCATCGACATTCCCCAGGCCGCCCGCATGTCCGCCCTGCTGCGCCGCTCGCCCTATCAGCCCTACATGAGCGACGAGTGGCACGCCAAGATGCACAAGATCGAAGAGTGCATCCACTGCAACGCCTGCAAGTCCCGCTGCCCCTACGGGCTGGACACCCCGGCGCTGCTGCAGCTGATGCTGGAGGACTATGACGCGTTTTACGCTGTCCATCACAACGACAAGTAAGGAGAAACTTCATGCTGTTCAAAAACGATGACGCCAGCTTGCAGCTGGATGTGTACGCCTACGAATTTCCGCCCGACGGCGGCGACCCGAAAAGCGACGACCGCAACTGGCTGGTGCTGCGGGCCACCTGGATCAACGAGGACGGGAACGTGGTCAAGGACTCCAACAGCTGCCTTCTGACCTACGAGCTGCGGGAGATGAACGCCGGACTCAAGGTGCTGGGCGCCGGCATCAAGGACCGCTACGACTCCGCCTTTGTGGAGCCCTATTTCGAGCTCTCCGCCCAGGCCAGCGGGGAGAACTTCCTGGTGGATGTGTCTTTCTACCTGCCCAACACCATGGACGGGGACGACACCGCCGAGATCGAGGTGTCCATGACGCCCGCGGAGCTCAAGGCCCTCACCGGCGAGCTGGACAAGCTGTGCGAGAAATTCCCGGACCGGGCCTGAGGACCGGAAAGGAGGGGGCCGTATGGACTACCGGAAGAGCTACATCCTCATGTGGGTGCTGTTTGCCGCGGGAATCATCGTGGGCGGACTTTTGACGGCATTGACAGGAAATGATGTACTGGGCTGGGGGGTAGGCGTCCTGCTGCTGGCGGCAGGGCTTGTGCAGACGCTGCTGTTTTTCCACTGCCCACACTGCGGCGCCCGGTGGGATACCCGGGGCGGCATCCCCGACTATTGTCCCAAGTGCGGGAAGAAGATCAAGGACTAAAAAAGAAGCCTGCCAGGCGGCAGGCTTCTTTTTTATGCTTTTTAAGGAAATGCCGCAGATTACAGGCTGTTGGCCTGGTCCACCACCTTGGAGATGGCCTCGGCGGCATCGGCGGGCAGGGCATTGAAGCCGCCCTCGGCGGTGTCGAGGCCCTGGACGTAGGCCAGGCGGTCGGCCATGCGGGCCTTCAGCTGGGCAACATACGCCTTGTCGGAAAGGTCCGGCACAAAGCCCTCCCAGGGCAGGATCTCGATGTCGGAGAAGGGGCCCCAGGGCTCAAACTTGGCACGGCCCTCCACGATGGCCTCCAGAATGCCCAGGGTATCCTCCTTCTGCACCTTCTTGCCCATGAAGTCGCCGGTGTTGATGATGTAGCAGGCCACATGCTTCTCTGCCACCAGCTTTTTGAACTTCTCATAGTCATTGGCCAGAGGGTAGGTACGGAAGGGGTTGGCATAGGGCTCCACCACCAGGGCATTGGGGTCCACCCCCGCTTTCAGCCGCTCGGCGTTGGAGCGCTTGGTGGCAAGGGTAGCGCCCATGACGGAGGCCAGGGAGGCGCCCTTGAGGCGTACCACCGGGGGAATGGTGGGGTCCTTCATGATCCAGAAGATGGCGTTGACGGGGGCGTCGATTTTATCCACCCGGTTGGGGGACCACAGTTTGGACTTGATGGCCCGGCCGTTGCCGTTGCGGATATCCTCGGTAACGCAGACGATCTTCCCGTCCGCGTCCATGGTGGCGGAGCAGTTCTGCACGGTCACCAGGTATTTGTTGTCCGGCGCGTCCACGGGATAGTCGGAGGTCTTGTCGAAATAGGTGGGCTCCAGGGCGATGGAGGCGCAGGTATCCGTATTGATGATGAAGGAGTCGTCGTGGAGCACCTTGATGTCCGGGTACTTGCCGCCGTGGCGGGCGTGGGTCAGGGTGGACTTGCCGGAGCCGCTGAGGCCGAACACGGCAGAGACGAAGTGGCTGCCGTCGGCGAGGGTGTACTCCTTCTGGCCGCCGTGACAGGAGGCGTAGCCGTTGCGGTTGGCAATGGCCCAGGCCAATGTCAGCGTGCCCTTCTTGTGCTCGCCGAAATAGCGCATGCCCAGAATGGCGGCACAGTTGGAGTCGGTGTTGAAATAGCACAGGCACTTGGGATCGCACACGGCTTCCTGTCCCGGGGCACCGGCCCACTGGGGATCGGAGAAGATGTAAATATCCGGCTCCATGCCGCCGCCGATGGGGCGGGAGGACTTATACATGCGGGTGTACTCGTCGGACAGGTACTGGAAGTTCAGCATCCAGTTATAGAGAATGTTTTCCTCTCCCTCGGGAATGAGCAGATGGGCCTTGACCATGAACTCCGGGTCCAGGCCAATGTAGACCTCTGCGTGGTACAGGGTTTTCCACCGGGTATCGTACACAGCGTCCATGAGGATCTTGTCCAGCGCGGCGCAGTCCACCCCTTCCTTGCCGGCGATGCGCCGGGCGGGAGCATAGCGGCCGGTGATGGAGCCGTCGTTAAAGAGCAGCACCTTGGCATCGCGTTCCAGGCCAAACTCCTCGCCCCGGTAGACAGGCATATCCGTCACCACGGTGCCGGGGGAGTTTTTGGCCAGCTCATAAGCCTGGCGCAGCGTGTTGACTTTAATCACATTGTTGCCGTAAAACGGCGCTTCGATGATGGAGCGGGTTTTGGAAAAACCGATCTTCCCCGCGCCGATTTCGTCTCTGGAATAATAGGCTTTGGTGGACATGGACACTCCTCCTGTGATTTGATATTTGAATCATATTATACTGTACCAGGGATTGGAAAACAAGGAAAACCTTTACGTCGCCGCTTTCAGCGCACTTGCCAGCAAAGCAAAGTCGCGGAGCGTCAGCGCCTCGCCCCGGACGGTGGGGGGCAGGCCACAGCGCTCCATGGCGGACTGAATCTGAGCACGGGAATACGCCGGCAGGGCGGCGGCGAGGCTGTTGGCGAGGGTCTTGCGCCGCAGCAAAAAAGCGCCCCGCATGACTTTGAAGAAGAACGCCTCGTCCTCCACCTCCACGGCGGGGCGGGAGCGGCGGACGCACCGGATCACGGCGGAGGTCACCTTCGGCGGGGGGAGGAAACGGTCGGCGGGCACATCAAAGAGGTATTCCGGCTCCATGTAATAGCGCAGGAACAGCGAAAAGGACCCGCCCTGGGCGGAGCCCTCCGGCGCACACAGACGCTGGGCCACCTCCTTTTGGATCATGACCGTGAAGCGCTCAAAGCATGGGGTCCCCACCAGCTTTTCCAGAATGGGGGTGGTGATGTTGTAGGGCAGGTTGGCGCACACCATGGGCGTGAGGCCCTGAAATTTCTCCGCTGCCAGGGCGGCAAGGTCCAGCCGCAGCACGTCGCCGGGGACGATCTCCACGTTATGGTAGGGGGCCATGGTTTCCGCCAGCACCGGCAGCAGGGAGGCGTCCAGTTCCACGGAGACCACCTTGCCCGCCCGCTGGGCAAGCTGGGCGGTCAGAGGCCCGATGCCCGGGCCGATCTCCAGCACGCCGCAGTGTTCGTCGGCGCCGGAGGCCGCTGCAATATCGTAGGGCACCTGGGGGTCAATGAGGAAATTCTGCCCCATGGACTTGGAAAAATGGAACCCGTGCCGCCCCAGCAGGGCACGGATGGTATCGTAGTCACAAAGGTTCATGGCTTTACCGCCTTTCCAGAAGTATATTCAGTATAGCAAAAAAAGTGCTGCTTGGAAAGTCCCGGCGCCGCGGTTGCAAAATCTACCCCGGGGCGATACAATGACCCTATCTCAGGAAGGGAGCCGACTATGGTAAAGACGATTTTTTTCGACCTGGACAATACACTGCTGGATTTTGACCGGGCGGAGGCGGCGGCATTGCGCCGGGCGCTGACGGAGGCGGGAGCCCCGGCGGAGCCGGCGGTGCTGGAGCGGTACCACGAGATCAACCGCCGTCAGTGGGAGCTGCTGGAAGATGGCGTCCTCACCCGGGAGCAGGTGCTGGTGGGGCGGTTTGCCCTGCTTTTTGAGGAGTTGGGTCTGACACTGGACCCGGCGGAGACCTGCGAGCAGTACGAGACGTATCTGGGCCAGGGGCACTGGTTCATCCCCGGAGCGCCGGAGCTGCTGGAGACGCTTTTCCCCCGGTATGATCTGTATCTTGCCTCCAACGGGGCGGCCTCTGTGCAATACAGCCGCCTGAAAAGCGCGGACCTGGCCCGCTGGTTCAAAGGAATCTTCATCTCCCAGGAGCTGGGAGCCGACAAGCCCCGGCGGGAGTTTTTCGACCGGGCTTTTGCAACCATTCCGGACTTTTCCCGGGAAACGGCACTGATGGTGGGCGACAGCCTTACCTCCGACATCCGGGGCGGCCGCAACGCCGGCATCCGCACCTGCTGGTTCAGCCGCGGCGGTACGGCGCCCCGGCAGGACATCCGCCCGGACTACACCATCACCGATCTTGCCCAGCTGCCGCCGCTGCTGGAAACCCTGTAAAAAAACTTCCCCGGCACCATTTTGGTGCCGGGGAAGAAACGTTATTACATGATTTCAAAGGAGAGAGGAAACTCACTCCAGGATATAGACGGTGCAGCTGCGCCGTCCGAAGTTGATGCATTGCTGATAGGTGTCGTAATAAAGATCCACCTTGTTGCCCCGCACGCCGGTGTCTTCAGCGGTGGCCATGCCGTAGACCACGCTGCCGTCGCTGGCGACAATATACATCTTGGTGCCCAGGGGGATCACGCTCTTATCCACGGCGACCACGCCCTTGCGGACGGCAGTGCCGGTGGCGGTGCAGCCGTCTGCTCCGCCGTACCCGGAGGTATAGGCAGTGGCGGTCATGGATTTGGCGGAAGAGAAGTTCAGCGTGGCGCCGGAGGAAAAGACCAGGGTGCCGCTGCCGTCGGCGTTCTTCTTCACGCTGGAAATACGGTCATTGGCCGTAACGGTGGTGGCGGCGGTGCCGTATTCGATGATCTCATTGACGGCGGTGCTGTCCAGCTCCTCCACAAAGTGGCGGGCAACCTGCTCACCGCCGGACCAGATGACCTCGTAGATGGCGGTGCGCTCGCCGTTGGAGCCGGTCTGCACCACCCGCTCGGTGCCCTTGGGCAGCTCGGGATTGGCAACCCGGACGGTCTCATAGGCCACAGTCTCCCGCACCTTGTCGTAGTAGGTCAGGGAATCGGACACCGTCAGCTCCACGCCGGGCCCGGACAGATCCACGGCTACCATCTCCAGGGGCGCCGGCTCGATGTGCATCCGGCTCAGCAGAGCGGAGATGGTTTCCTTGCGGGACTGCACGGAGATGATGGAGCCCTGATGATGAATGGTCACGGTCTGATCGGCGGCCAGCGTTACGTCGTAGCCCTGGCTGCTGGTGGAGACATAGACCAGCTGGGAAGAGAGGTCGGGCGTCTGCTCGGTGGTGTCATCCAGCACGATGGCCGCGTCATCCACACCGGTGAAGATGTAGAGGGCGGCGGCGTGCCCCATAGCGGCCCAGCTGACAAAGAACGTCATGGCCAGACCCGTGACGAACAAGCCCCGGCGTCTCCAGAAATCATGCAGTTTTTTCTGTCGGTTTTGACTGTTCAAAGTGTACCTCCTGAAAAGCTTCGGCATGGCCAACCGCCTGAAAAGAACGGCGGGCCCTGGGTTGTTTTTTTGAGAGAAAACAATTTGTAACTTTTGTTACCGATTGAAAAACTGGGGCTAGTATACACCTGTGACCCACTTTTGTCAAGTTTTCCGGGAGAAGAAAGTGCAATGTTCCCCACTTTCGACGCTGAACGGCAAAAAGAAACCGGCAATATATGGAAATCAGAACAAAGGGTAACAAACCGGTAACAGCTTTCTGGAAAGTTATATTTCCGCATTTTTTTGTGGAGATACCGAACGAGTATTCTGATATTTAACAAATATACGAATATTTTGTGCAATTTTTTGAGACGGGAAATCCGGCGGCGGAGCCGGGAGGAGACCCGCAGCGTTGCTCTGGGAAAAAACCTTTTGTTCTGTGAGGGAAAAACTCGGAAAAGTCCTTGACTTCCCGTGGGTCTATGATATGATGGAAGCAGAAAACTAATAAAAATTTTGGTCATCTAAAAATTTTTAGGAGGTCAGCTCATGAACGAAATCATCAAATGGGCCGCCAACCGGATGCCAGCCAGCGCCGATCGGCAGCTTTCCGTCATGTCCACGGAAAACGTGGCCAAGGCCCGGGCCTTCCACCGCAGCTTCCCCCAGTACTCCGTCACGCCCCTGGCCAAGCTGGACGGCATGGCCGCAACACTGGGCCTTGGCGGCGTGTACGTCAAGGATGAGTCCTACCGTTTCGGCCTCAATGCCTTCAAGGTGCTGGGCGGCTCCTTTGCCATGGGGCGCTACATCGCCCAGCAGATGGGCCGGGATGTGGGAGAGATGACCTATGACTATCTCACCAGCCCTGCCTTCCGCCAGGAGTTCGGCCAGGCCACGTTCTTCACCGCCACCGACGGCAATCATGGCCGCGGCGTTGCCTGGGCGGCCAACAAGCTGGGCCAGAAGGCTGTGGTGCACATGCCCAAGGGCTCCAGCCAGTCCCGCTTTGACAACATTGCCAAGGAGGGCGCCAAGGTCACCATTGAAGAGGTGAACTACGACGACTGCGTCCGCATTGCCGCCGCCGAGGCTGCCCAGACGGAGCACGGCGTGGTGGTGCAGGACACGGCCTGGGAGGGCTACGAGGAGATCCCCGCCTGGATCATGCAGGGCTACGGCACCATGGCCAACGAGGCTGCCGACCAGCTGCGTCAGGTGAGCGTGAACCGTCCCACCCATGTGTTTGTGCAGGCGGGCGTGGGCAGCCTGGCCGGCGCCGTGGTGGGCTACTTTGTCAACCGCTTCCCCGAGTGCCCCCCCAAGTTCGTGGTCATGGAGGCCCGGGCGGCGGACTGCTTGTACCAGGGCGCGGTGGCCGGCGACGGCGATCCCCGGAATGTGGGCGGCGACCTGCAGACCATCATGGCGGGTCTTGCCTGCGGGGAGCCCAACATCATCTCCTGGGATATCCTGCGTAACCATGTCTCCGCCTTTGTCTCCTGCCCAGACTGGGTCAGCGCCCGGGGCATGCGGATGCTGGGCGCACCGGTAAAAGGCGATCCCCGGGTCATCTCCGGCGAGTCCGGCGCCGTGGGCATGGGACTGCTCTCTTCCATCATGCAGGACGAGGAGTACAAGGAGCTTCGGGAGTATCTGGAGCTGGACCGGTCCAGCCAGGTGCTCATGTTCTCCACCGAGGGCGACACGGACCCCGACAAGTACAAAGAGATCGTCTGGAACGGCGAATACTGAGCAATAAAAAAAGACGGAGCGTAAGCTCCGTCTTTTTTATTGCGGTTCGGGATTGGATGTGTCTTTGTCCTCTTCTGCAATCTCCGCCTTGGCCTGTGCCAGAATCCTGCGCTCTGCCTTGGTGGTCAGCTGGCTTTCATCGAACCGGGCAAACAGGTCCGGACGGCGGCGCATGGTGCGCTTGTAGCTCTCCTTTTTCCGCCAAGCGGCCACTTTCCCGTGGTCCCCGGAGAGCAGGATCTCCGGCACCGCCCGGTCATGCCACACGGCGGGGCGGGAGTACTGGGGATATTCCAGCAGACCGTTCCAGTGGGACTCCTCTTCAAAGCACTCCGGGTCCGGCAGTACGCCGGGCACCATACGGCACACGGCATCCGCCACCGCCATGGCGGGCAGCTCACCACCGGTGAGGACGAAGTCGCCCATGCTGATCTCCTCGTCCACGCACTCGTCCAGAAACCGCTGGTCCACGCCCTCGTAGTGGCCGCACACCAAAATCAGGTGGTCGTAGCGGTCTTTCAGCTCCCGGGCCACGGTCTGGGTGAACGTGCGCCCGCAGGGGGAGAGGAAGATGGTCCGGCCGGGGCCGTAGGTCTCCACCACATGGGCCCAGCAGCGGTAGAGGGGGTCCGCCTGCATGACGGCGCCCCGGCCTCCGCCATAGGGATAGTCGTCCACCTGCATCTGCTTGTTGGTGGTAAACTCTCGGATCTGGTGGGCGCGGATGGTGATGTAGCCCCGCTCCTGGGCCCGGCCCAGGATACTCACGCCGGTATAGGCGGTCACCGCGTCGGGGAAGAGGGTGAGAATATCAATGTTCATCACTGGCCATTCCCTCCCATACATGCACGTCCATCCGGTTGGCGTCCAGGTCCGTGGAGACGATAAAAGCGTCTGGCACCGCGGGGATCAGGTACTCCCGTTCGCCCCGGACGGTGTAAACCTTATGGGCGGGGTAGGACTCCACTGCCACCAGCTCTCCCAGCCGTGCGCCGGTATCGGCGTTGAAGACCTCCAGGCCCAGCAGCTCGTCGTCAAAGTACACGCCTTCGGGGAGGTGGGCATCGGCACGGCGGATATAGAGCACCTTGTCCCGCAGGGCCAGGGCGGCGTTCATGTCGTCCACACCGGGCAGCTTCATCAGCACAAGATTCTTGTGCACGTGGTTGGCGGTGGGCCGGACGGACTGGCCGTCCAGCAAAAATGTGGAAAAGCCAGTGAGAAAATGGGGATCGGCGTCCCGGGGCTGTACCCGAACCTCGCCCCGGATGCCGTGGGCACCCACGATCTTTCCGACTTTGATGGTATCCAGCTTCATGGGGGAAGCCTCCTTTTGTTGATAGAAGTAGTATAGCCTCTTTTGGCCAGACAGGCAAGGGGGCGGTTGCGCCATGGGCGGTGATGTGGTATTCTGAAAACACGCTGAAGCGAAAAGGAAGGAGCAATTGCATGGAGGGACACGAGGAGCAGATGGATCATCAGGAGACTGCACCCCAGCAGGAGGTGCCGGTACAGCCGGTGAAGAAAAACGGTGTGAGCCGGCTGCTGTACATCATGGCGTTGGTGCTGTTTATCGGCGGCGCCGTGCTGGGGCTTGCCGTGTTCTGGATGACGGCGGACTATGCCGGCTGGCTGAACGCCGTCATCCAGATGGGAGCTGTCTGGGTCAATGCCGCCGTGTTCGGCGGGGTGCTGCTGGGCATTTCGGAGATCATCCGGCTGCTGGACCGGCACTCCTGACGGCAAAAAGAGAGAGGGGCGACCAGCGCCTCTCTCTTTTTTTGCGTCTTAGACGCATTAGTCTACAATATCCACGGAAACCTTCACGCCGGTACGCTGGGCGTAGGAACGGATCACCGTCCGGATCTCCTTGGCAATGCGGCCCTGACGGCCGATCACCTTTCCCATATCGTCGGGGGCGACGCGCAGCTCCAACGTCAGCTCCTGCTCGCCCTGAATCTCCGTGACGGAGACGGCGTCGGGATCATCCACAAGGTTTCTGGCGATGTAGAGCAGCAAGTCCTTCATGCTCCGTCCTCCGGATCAGAGGACTTCCACTTTTTTCAGCAGAGCTCTGACCGTGTCGGTGGGCTGGGCGCCGGACTTGATCCAGGCCTGAGCGCGCTCGGTGTCAATCTTGATCTCGGCGGGGGAGACGCAGGGGTTGTAAGTGCCCAGCTCCTCAATGAAGCGGCCGTCGCGGGGGAAGCGGGAATCGGCCACCACAACGCGGTAGAAAGGAGCCTTCTTGGCGCCCATGCGGCGCAGTCTGATCTTAACCATAG
>NZ_URDP01000031.1 GCF_900546705.1 uncultured Oscillibacter sp.
CCTGCGTCTGCAAATTTACTCAGTTTCCTATTGACTTTTTATTTGCAGACTTACATAGTTTCACTTGTACTGCCATTGTACGGGATTTTCTCCCGCTTGGCAAGCGCGGACTCCTTATCGTAGGTATTATCCCAGCCGCGCCGGGAAGCCGTCCTCGTAGAGACAGGCCTCCGTCAACACCCAGGGGACGGGATAGTCGTGGGGCTCCAGGGGGATCTCCTGGCGCAGCAGCTTCTCCCGGCACAGCAGCACCGTGCCGCCCCGGTAGCGGGAGAGGAAACGGTCATAGTACCCGCCGCCCCGGCCCAGCCGGTGGCCCAGGCAGTTGCAGCTCAGACACGGGAGAACGGCAAAGTCCACCTCGTCGGCGTCCACCGCCGGACAGCGCGCCGCGTCCGGCTCCGGGATGCCGTAGGCGCCGGGGGCCAGATCGGTCAGGGCGGTGATTTCCCGCAGCTCCATGATGCCCTTTCCGGTGCACAGGGGGACGCACACCCGCTTGCCCGTCTCCAGGGCGTGGGTGAGGATGGGGCGGGTGTCGATCTCGAAGCCGGTGCCCACAAAGCAGAAGACGGACCGGGCCGCCTGGTACTCGGGCATGGCCAGCAGGCGGGCGCAGATCGCCCGGCTGCTCTCGGACCGGTACCGGGCGGAGAGCTGGGACTCCAGGCGGCGCATGGTCTGCCGCAGGGCGCGTTTTTGATCTTGCTTGGTCATGGAAGGGGGTCCTCCTCTTTTTCGGGATGGGTGGCGCCGAAGGCGATGGCGTCCGCGCCGAATTTTCCGCGGATGCGGTCCATGGCGGCCTCCAGCCGCTCCTGTTTTTCCTTTTTGGGGGCTGCGGCGGCGCCGAACAGGTCCACCTGTTCGTAGGCGTCCTCCTCTCCCACCAGGTGGATGGCGGTGACGGTCAGGGCCCGGACGGGGGCGGGGGGATGCCAGAGCGTCTCCGTCAGGGCCATGGCCTCCGCCGTCAGATCCCGGATGAGACGGGTGGGGGAGGCGAGCTGCTTTTGCCGGGACCGGTCGTGGAACTCCGGGTCCCGCACCGTCACCTGGACGCCGCCGGCGTAGAGCCCGGAGCGGCGCAGGCGGGTGGCCACGGAGTCGGCCAGCACGGCGATGCCGCTTTGCACCTGGGTGCGGGTGGTCAGGTTCCGGGGAAAGGTGGTGCCGTTGCCCACGGACTTGACCGGCTCGGCATCGTATCGGGAGCGGACGGCGTCGCGGTCCAGGCCGTTGGCGTACTCGTAGAGCTGCACGCCCATTTTGCCCATGAGGGTCTCCAGCATCTCCGGACGGCAGGCGGCCAGCTGGCCGATGGTCTCCACCCCGTACTGGTGCAGCAGACGCCGGGCGGCGGCGCCCACGTACAAAAGGTCGCCCACCGGCAGCGGCCAGACGATCTCCCGCCAGTTTTCCCGGGAAATGACGGTGGTGGCGTCGGGCTTTTTGTAGTCGCTGCCCAGCTTGGCGAACACCTTGTTGAAGCTCACGCCCACGGAGAGGGTCAGCCCCAGCTCCCGCTTTATCCGTTCCCGCAGGGTGTCCGCCAGGGCCCGGGCGTCCCCGCCGAACAGGTGCAGCGAGCCGGTCACGTCCAGCCAGCTCTCGTCGATGCCGAAGGGCTCCACCAGGTCGGTGTACTGCTCGTAGACGGCGTTGACCCGCCGGGAGTACTCCCGGTAGAGGGCGTGGTGGGGCGGCAGCAGCACCAGGGCCGGGCATTTTTTCCGGGCCTGCCAGATGGTCTCCGCCGTCTGGACGCCCATGCGCTTGGCAGGCTCGTTCTTGGCCAGGATGATGCCGTGGCGGGAGGTGGGGTCGCCGCACACGGCGGTGGGGATGTCCCTCAGGTCCGGGTGGCTCAAAAGCTCCACGGAGGCATAAAAGCAGTTGAGGTCACAGTGTAAGATCACGCGGTCCATGGCGCACCCCCTTTCCCGCCCATCATAGCACATCTGTTCGCAAAAGAAAAGGGGAGAGACGGCGCCGTCTCTCCCCGGGGGTATGGAGTTTTTACAGGATGCCCATCAGCACCAGCGCCAGCACCACGAAGGTGGCCAGCAGGGCGAGGGAAAACAGGGCAAAGCCCGTGCTGACCTTGCCGGTTTTCTGGAACACGCCCTGGGACTCGGGCACCAGCTTGGCCCGGCGCAGCGCGTTGACCACGGGCTTGTAGAGCACCAGGATCAGCGCCGTGTTCAGGCCGCCCTTGACCAGGTTGAACGGCAGGATGATGGGCACCAGCATGTCCTTCACCTCATCCCGGGCCACGCCCATATACAGGGGCGTGATGAGATAGTTCCAAAGCAGCATGACCACAGTCAGCACCGCCACGCCCAGGAACAGGCCCGCCACGGCGCCTTTCTTGGTGTGCAGCTTTTTGTAGACGAAAGCGGCGGTGCAGCAGAAGGCGCAGGTGGCCAGCACGTTCATGATCAGGCCGATGGGGCCGGTGTCGCTGACGGAGAACATCTCCACCAGGGCCACCACCAGCGCGATGACGGCGGAGGCCACAGGCCCGAAGATAAAGCCGCCGATGCAGATGACCGTGTCCTTCAGGTCCAGCTGGAGAAAGCCGGATACCTGGGGCAGCAGCTTGCTCAGCAGCATGACCACGTAGGCCACGGCAGTCAGCATGCCCAGAGAAGAGAGGGTCCGCAGATTCATCCGGGACCGGGAGACGGGCAGCACATTCACATTGGGATCAGACATAATAAAAAGCACTCCTTTGGTTTGCTTGAAAACACCCTGGACGCTTTGACTTCTCCAAGGTGATCAAGCAGCAAAGAAGCGCACCGGAGTGCGCGGCCGTGCCGCACGCATCTTCTTCCATCCAGACTATACTGTTGGTCCCGGAGTCACACCGGGTCAGCGGCGCCGAAGAGCGCCGGTCGCGGACTGTACCGCCAGTGGGGAATCGCACCCCGCCCTGAAGACAAAGGATTCAGTTGTTTTCTGCTGCCAGTATACGGCATACCGGCCCGAAATGCAACCCCTGATTTTCCTTTCCGTGGATTTTTTCAAACTTTTTTGGCATTTTCCGGAAAACTGGAAAAATTTTTTCGGCCCTCTTTACAATGAAGAACGTATGTTCTATACTAAATGGGGAAACTTCGGAGAGGAGGGGGATTATGCGGGGCAGAGCATCTGCGTGCTGCTTTACCGGTCACCGGCCCGCCAAGCTGCCCTGGGGCTACCGGGAGGAGGATGTGCGCTGCCTGGACCTGAAGCGGCGCCTGGCCGACGCGGTGGAGGCGGCCTACGAGTCCGGCTACCGGCATTTCCTGTGCGGCATGGCCATGGGCTGTGACCTGTATTTCTGCGAGTGCGCCCTGGCGCTGCGGGATGCCCATCCGGATGTGACGGTGGAGGCGGCCATTCCCTGTCCCACCCAGGCGGACGCCTGGCCGGCGGACCAGCAGCTGCGCTACCGGCGCCTGGTGGATGCGTGCGACTATGAGACCATGGTGTCCCAGCGGTACACCTCCACGTGCATGCAGCGGCGGGACCGGTACATGGTCGACCACGCCTCGCTGCTCATTGCCGCCTTTGACGGCACCCCCGGCGGCACCCGGTATACGGTCATGTACGCCATGAGCCGGGGACTGCAGATCGTGGACCTGCCCATCGTCACGGAGAAATTTACCGGAATTTAACGAAAACTTGATGGCGCCTTTGCCTCAAAAGAGGGTATCCTGAGAGGGAAAGGCGGTGGGTGAGATGGACGTGACGGGGCAGCTCCGTCATCTGGAGCGGGCGGGCTTTGCCGGCTGTGCGCTGGACCGTGCCGTGGCGCTGGCGGGAAGCCGGCGGCTGGTGTACGCGGCGCTGCTGGATATGGTGGAGCAGGGCGCTGCCACGCCGGAGGAGGCACTGCGTCAGGTGGAGCGGCGTCTTGCCGGCGGAGGACTTTAAAAAACAAACAGAGCGCGAAGGCGGCCGTCCGGGCCGCTTTTTTTGCGTCCGGATTCCGCCGGCGGGGCAGCATGGCGTTTTCCCGGTGGCGCCGGGGGAAAAAGTATGCTATGATGACGGTGAAAGCGTTGCAGCAAGGGGGGCGCAATCTGAAGTTGCGGAAGTTCCATACCCGGTTGCTGGCGGGCAACCGGGCATTTTGATAAGATAGGCCCACCAAAATAAAGGAGAACGCCTATGACATTCGGAGAGAAATTGCAGCAGCTGCGCCAAAAGGCGGGCATGAGCCAGGACGCCCTTTCTGAGCGGCTGGGGGTCAGCCGCCAGGCAGTCTCCCGCTGGGAGCGGGACGAGACCATGCCGGAGACGGACAAGGTGGTGGCCATGGCGGATTTGTTTTCCGTCACCACGGACTACCTGCTGCGGCCGGACCGGGAGGAGGAACCAAAAGCCGCCGGAACAGCCTGCGGGGCCGCGGCGCCGCGGGAGGGCGGCCGGGACATCCTGGAGCGGCTGGGGTATCTGGCCAGGACCAAGGGGTACCTGCTGGGCTGGGTGCTCATCGGCTGGGGCGTGCTGGACCTTGTGGTACTGCTGCTGATGGGCCTGGGCATGTTGAACTTCATGATTTGGTAAGGAGGCGGAGACCATGAGTATTGCCGGAGTTGGACTGGGCATGGGGACGATCTTGCTGATCCCCGTGCTGTACGCGGGAATCAAGATTGTGGCGGGCATTTTGGTGCTCCGCTACGGGAAGCGGTATGCCGACAAGGTCAAAGAACAGGAGGAGGCGCCATGAGTAAGATTTTCTGGGGATTTTTCTTCGTGTTTTTAAACTTCAATCTGAACCTTGGCGGCCACGTGGTCAATCTGCTGCCCACCTTTGCCGGGTACTGGATTCTGGTGCGGGGCATGGATGCCCTGTCCGGTGAGAGCGGGAGCTTTGCCGCCCTGCGGCCCTTTGCCGTGGGCATGGGGGTGTACACCGCCATCCTCTGGGTGGGGGATCTGCTGGCCATCACCTCCTACGGCCCGGTGAGCGTCCTGCTGGGACTGGCGGCCGCCCTGGTGTCTTTGTACATCGCCTGGGGCGTGGCGGCGGCGCTGGCGGACGTGGAGCAGTCCCGTGGGACGGACCTGGGCGCCGCCGGGGTCCGCCGGGCCTGGACGGCCCTGGCCATAGGCGAGGCGATGGCATTGCTGGCCGGAGCCGTCTCCATGCTGGGACTGGGCGCGGCGGTGCTGGGCGTGCTGGGCGCTGTGCTGGGCCTGGTGGGCGTCGTGTGGTTCCTGGTGTCTTTGTGGGGCGTCAAGAGCCGCTTCGAGGCTCTGTGACAAGAAAGGAAGGAAACAGATATGCAGATGGTGCTGCCCATCAGTGAGATGGAACAGGCGGCCCCCTACATGGACCGGCGGGTGCTGGAGCACATCGGGGACGGCCAGACGGAGGCCTTCGAGGGATTCGAGGAATCCGACCTGCTGGCCTTCGACTGGTACGATGTCCGCAGCGACCGGACGAAAGGCGCCCAGATGCTGCTGTACCTGGACCGGGAGAACCTGCTCATCTTCTGTGAGGACGACGCGGCCCTGACCCGGGCACGGGACATCGTCTCGGAGCTGGAGGGGGCGGACAACCACCGCCTGCTCTACGGCTTTTTCCTCCGGCTGCTCCGGGGGGACATGGACCACCTGGACCAGATGGAGGCCCGGATCGGCGACGGGGAAGACCGGCTCCTTGCCGGGGGGCTGACGGGGGAGTGCCTGGAGGAGATCGTGGTGTGGCGGCGGGAGCTGTTGCGGCTCAAGCGGTACTACGAGCAGCTGGACGCCATCTTCGACCAGCTTGCCGTCAACGACAACGGCCTTTTGGACCGGCAGACCGTCCGCCGCTTTTCCAACCTGGGCAACCGGACGGAGCGGTTTTTGAACGGAGTGCAGAACCTGCGGGAGTCCGTGGCCCAGCTGCGGGAGGCGTACCAGTCCCAGCTGGCCATCCAGCAGAACGATTTGATGAAGGTATTCACCCTGGTGACGGTGATCTTCCTGCCGCTGACGCTGCTGGCCGGGTGGTACGGCATGAACTTTGTGGGTATGCCGGAGCTTCACTGGCGGTACGGCTACCCGGCGGTGACGGCGGCGGGGCTTTTGATCGCCGTGGGCCTGATCTGGTATTTCAAGCGGAAAAAGTGGCTGTAAGGGGTTGCAATCCGCCGACGGACATGATATCCTGACCCTGCCAATTTCATAGATTGTGAGCTGGGGAGCTTGTTGAACAGGCTGAGAGGAAGCATTTGGCTTCGACCCGTGGACCTGACGCGGATAATGCCGCCGTAGGGAGTCGTCACGATGGGCTTTTCTGCCGTGTGCGCCCCTCCGGTCCGGAGGGGCGTTTTTTTGCGCAGCCGCTCATGATCGCAAAAAAAGGAGGAAACGAAATGCATTGGCTGGTAAATGGAGAGGGCGGTCTGACAGCCGCCGGGTACGCGGTGAGCGTGGGCGTTGTGGCGGTGTGCCTGCTGGGGGCGTTTTTCCTGGCAGGGCGGGTGTCGGGAAAACGGGGGCTGGGCGCCAGGCAGCTGGCGTACTGCGCCATGGCGCTGGCCCTGAGCTTCGTCACGTCCTACATCAAGCCCATTGAGATGCCCTACGGCGGATCGGTGACGCTCATGAGCATGCTCTTTATTGTGCTGGTGGCCAACTGGTACGGGGTCAGGACCGGCGTTCTGGTGGGCTTTGCCTACGGACTGCTGCAATTTTTGCAGGAGCCCTACGTGCTCAGTCTGTTCCAGGTGTGCTGTGACTATGTGTTCGCCTTTGCGGCGCTGGGCCTGGCGGGCTTCTTCCGCAATCGGAAAAACGGCCTTGTGTGGGGCTACATCGTGGCGGTGCTGGCCCGGGGCGCGTTCCACTCCCTGGGCGGCTATCTCTACTGGATGGACTACATGCCCGCCAACTTCCCCCAGTCCCTCAAGGCCCTCTACCCCATCATCTACAATTACAGCTACCTGCTGGCCGAGGGAGTGCTGACGGTGATCGTCATCCGGGTCCCGGCGGTGGCAAAGGCCCTGGAGCGGGTGAAGAAAAGCGCAGTGCGATAAAAAAACGGACGCGGAATTTCCGCGTCCGTTTTTTTCACTTTTTCCGGTGGGCACAGCCGCTGCAGCTTTCGCAGCAGCCTCCGCAGCCGCCCTTGGAGCGGAAGGAGGCCCGCAGCGCCAGCACCAGCCATACGCCAAGGCCTGCGAGAATGAGAAGTTCCATAAAAGCCCTCCTTTATGCGATCAGCAGCACAATGTGGTATACCACAAACGCGGCCACCCAGGCGACCACGCACTGGCCCAGGGCAACGCCGGCGGCTTTCCAGCCGGAGCGCAGCTCCCGCTTGACGGCGGAGATGGCGGCCACGCAGGGCGTGTAGAGCAGGGTGAACACCAGGAAACTGACGGCGGTGACCGTGGAGAAGAGGCTGCCCAGTGCGGCCACGGACACGTCGGTACCGGCACCGGTGAGGATGCCCAGGGTGGAGATGACGGACTCCTTGGCGATAAAGCCGGTAATCAGGGCCGTGGAGACACGCCAGTCACCAAAGCCCAGCGGGGCGAACACGGGGGCGATCCAGGCGCCCACGGTGGCAAGCAGGCTGTCGGAGCTGTCGGCCACCAGGTTCATGCGGGTGTCGAAGGTCTGGAGGAACCAGACGATGATGGTGGCCACGAAGATGATGGTGAACGCCCGGGTCAAAAAGTCCTTGGCCTTGTCCCAGCACAGCTGGAACACGCTCTTGCCGGAGGGGAAGCGGTAGTTGGGCAGCTCCATGACGAAAGGCACGGGGTTGCCCCGGAAAGCGGTGGCGCCCAGCACCTTGGCGGCAATGATGCCCACCAGGATGCCGGTCAGGTACAGCCCCAGCATCACCAGCGCCGCGTGGCCGGGGAAGAAGGCCGCGGCAAACACGCTGTAAATGGGGATCTTGGCCGAGCAGCTCATAAAGGGGGTCAGCAGAATGGTCATGCGCCGGTCCCGCTCGGAGGCCAGGGTACGGGTGGCCATGATGGCGGGCACGGAGCAGCCGAAGCCCACCAGCAGCGGCACGATGCTCCGGCCGGACAGGCCGATCTTGCGCAGCAGCTGGTCCATGACGAAGGCCACCCGGGCCATGTAGCCGGTGTCCTCCAGAATGGAGAGGAAGAAGAACAGCACCACGATGATGGGCAAAAAGCTCAGCACGCTGCCCACGCCGGCGAACACACCGTCCACCACCAGGCTCTGGACCACCGGGTTGAGGCCGTAGGCGGTGAGCCCCGCGTCCACGGCGGCGGTGAGACGGTCGATGCCTGCGGCCAGCAGGTCCGAGAGGAAGGCACCGATGACGTTGAAGGTCAGATAGAAAATGGCCAGCATGATGCCGAAGAACAGCGGCAGCGCCAGATACTTGTTGGTGACGATGCGGTCGATGGCCTCGCTGCGCTCCCGCTCCCGGGAGGCGTGGCACTTGACCACCGTCTTGCTGCACACGCCCTCGATGAAGTCGTAGCGCATGTCCGCCAGGGCGGCGTTGCGGTCCATGCCGTGCTCCGTCTCCATCTCCTGGACGCTGTGCTCGATGAGTTCCAGCTCGTTCTGGTCCAGCTCCAGGCGGGACTCGATATCCTCGTCCCCCTCAATGAGCTTGGTGGCGGCAAAGCGCACAGGCAGTCCCGCGGCCTGGGCGTGGTCTTCAATCTGGTGGATGACCGCGTGGATGCAGCGGTGGACGGGGCCGGGGGAGCAGAAGTCATACACGGCGGGATAGACCCGGTTTTTCGCCGTCAGCACGGCGATCTTCACCAGCTCGTCCACGCCCTCGTTCTTGGCGGCGGAGATGGGCACCACGGGGATGCCCAGGGCCTTGGACATGCCGTGGATGTCGATGGTGCCGCCGCCGCTGGACACCTCGTCCATCATGTTCAGTGCCAGCACCATGGGAATCTGCATCTCCATGAGCTGCAGCGTCAGGTACAGGTTGCGCTCGATGTTGGTGGCGTCCACGATGTTGATGATGCCGTCGGGCTTCTGGTTGATGATGAAGTCCCGGGTGACGATCTCCTCGGGTGTGTAGGGCCGGATGGAGTAAATGCCCGGCAGGTCCACCACCGTGCAGTCTTTCTCGCCCCGGATGGTGCCGGACTTCTGATCCACAGTGACGCCGGGGAAGTTGCCCACGTGCTGGTTGGAGCCGGTGAGCTGATTGAAGAGGGTGGTTTTGCCGCAGTTTTGGTTGCCGGCCAGCGCGAAGATCATTTGGCCTTCACCTCCACCTCGATGTTGCGGGCGTCCTCCTTGCGCAGCGACAGGGAATACCCCCGCACCCGCAGCTCGATGGGGTCGCCCAGGGGGGCGATCTTCTCCACCCGGACGGTGGTCTTGGGGATCAGCCCCATATCCAAAAGATGCAGCCGCAGCGCGCCGGCGCCGCCCACGGCGGTGATGACAGCCTCCTGGCCCAGAGGCAGCAGATCCAAGGTCATAAAAAGTCCTCCTAAAAGGTTAGCTTGTTCTAACTATGGAAAAGTGTATCACGGCAAAACGATTACGTCAAACAGAAAAGCGCAGAAATTTCCACAGACTTTTTTCGCCAAATTGTGAATGTCAGCAAATGGCGCTCCTTCGGGCGGAATCCGCCTTGCGGCGGGGAGGCGGAAATGATATACTGACCGGGAGGTGATCGCATGTTTTCATTCAATCATTTTAATTTCAACGTCTCCGATCTGGACAAGTCCCTGGCCTTCTACCGGGAGGCCCTGGGCCTCACAGAGGTGCGCCGCACCACGGCGGAGGACGGCAGCTTTACCATCGTGTTTTTGGGGGACGGCAAGACGGACTTTCGCCTGGAGCTGACGGCTCTGCGGGATCATCCCCAGAAGTACGATCTGGGCGAGTGTGAGTTCCACCTGGCCGTCACCACGCCGGACTATGATGCCGCCCACGAAACCCACAAGGCCATGGGCTGTGTGTGCTATGAAAACCCCGCCATGGGCATCTACTTCATCTCCGATCCGGACGGATACTGGATCGAGATCGTGCCCGAAAGATGAGACGTGCAAAAGAAAAAGCAGAGGACTTTCGTCCTCTGCTTTTTTTTACCAGATCACCGTGGCGAAGTAGTCGTCCGGCGTCTCCGCCCGGCGGATCAGCTCCACGGAGCCGTCCTGGCGCAGCAGCAGCTCCGCCGAGCGAAGCTTGCCGTTGTAGTTGTAGCCCATGGAGCGGCCGTGGGCACCGGTGTCGTGGATGACCAGCAGGTCACCCATGTTGATCTTGGGCAGCATCCGGTCCACGGCGAACTTGTCGTTGTTTTCGCAAAGGCTCCCCACCACGTCGTACTTGTGGTCGCAGGGGGCATCCTCCTTGCCGGAGACGGTGATGTGGTGGTAGGCGCCGTACATGGCCGGGCGCATCAGGTCGCAGGCGCAGGCGTCCACACCGATATACTCCTTGTAGATGTGCTTTTCCCGTACGGCCCGGGTGATGAGGTGGCCGTAGGGAGCCAGCATGAACCGGCCCAGCTCCGTGTAGATGGCCACGTCGTCCATGCCGGCGGGCGTCAGGATCTCCTCATAGGCCTCCCGCACGCCCTCGCCGATGGCGGCGATGTCGTTTTCCGGCTGCTCGGGCCGGTAGGGCACGCCCACGCCGCCGGAGAGGTTGATGAAGGTGATGTGGACGCCGGTCTCCTCCCGCAGCTCCACCGCCAGGCGGAACAGAATCCGGGCCAGGGCGGGATAGTAGTCGTTGGAGAGGGTGTTGGAGGCCAGGAAGGCGTGGATGCCGAACTCCCGGGCGCCCAGCTGGGCAAGGCGGGTGAAGGCCTGGGCGATCTGGGCACGGGTCATGCCGTACTTGGCGTCGCCGGGGTTGTCCATCACCTGGAAGCCCTCCCGGGTCTGGGCCAGGGTGAACACACCGCCGGGATTGAAGCGGCAGCAGATCTTCTCGGGCACCTGCCCCACGGCGCCGGCCAGGGCATCCACCAGCGTCAGGTCGTCCAGGTTGATGACGGCGCCCAGCTCCCGGGCCAGGCGGAATTCCGCGTCGGAGGTGTTGTTGGAGGAGAACATGATCTCCTCGCCGGTGATGCCGCAGCGCTGGGCGAGCATCAGCTCCGTCAGGGAGGAGCAGTCACAGCCGCAGCCCTCTTCATGGAGCAGCTTGAGGATGGCGGGCGTGGGGGTGGCCTTCACGGCGAAGTACTCCCGGAAGCCGGGGTTCCAGGAAAAGGCTGCCTTCAGCCGCCGGGCGTTTGCCCGGATACCAGCCTCATCGTAAATATGGAAAGGCGTGGGATAGCGCGCCGTGATGGCGTCCAGCTGCGCCTTGGTGACAAATGGTGTTTTCATGGTCAGGACCTCGCTTTTTCTGTAAACCGCCCGAACCCGGGCGAGAATATGCCCTATTGTATGTTGAGGCGTGGGTGCTGTCAAGGAATTTTCTGCATTCGGTGGCGTTTCCGGGGCCAAAGCGATATTCTTTTGAAAAAATAGCCCTTGTTTTTCAGGAAACCGGGCATTACAATAAAGCCAACAATACGCCGAAGGCGGGAAAGAGGGAGAACAATGGCAGATGTTTTGGTAAACGCGGTAGGGGAACAGTGCCCCATTCCGGTGGTGAAGGCCACCCAGGCTCTGCGGGCCATGACCGAGCCGGGTACGCTGGAAGTATTGGTGGACAATGAGATCGCTGTGCAGAATCTCCAGCGGTGCGCCGCGGGCCACCACCTGGCCTCCGCGGTGGAACAGCGGGGAGAAAAGCTTTTTGCTGTGACCATGACCGTCACGGAGCCTATGGGGGACGCGCCGGTGGAGGAGATCCAGTGCGCCGACTGCGCCCCGGCGGGCCAGTCCGGCGGTGTGGTGGTGGCCGTGGGAACGGACGTCATGGGCCAGGGTAGCGACGAACTGGGCAAGACGCTCATGAAGGGCTTTTTGTTCGCTCTGGGACAGCTGCCCCAGCTGCCCGAGACGGTGCTCTTTTATAACGGCGGCGCCCGCCTTACCGTGGAGGGCTCCGACTCCCTGGAGGACCTGCGGGCGCTGGAGGAGCGGGGCGTGGAGATCCTCACCTGCGGCACCTGCCTCAATTACTACGGCTTGACGGAAAAGCTCTCCGTGGGCTCTGTCACCAATATGTACGCCATCGCCGAGAAGCTGGCGGGAGCGGGAAAGGTCATCCGGCCATGATCTACCTGGATCAGGCGGCCACGTCCCGGCCCAAGCCCCCCGGGGTGGCGGAGGCGATTCTGGCGGCCCTGGACGCATGCGGCAACAGCGGGCGGGGCACTCACCCGGAGGCCCTGGCCGCCGCACGGACGGTGTACGGCGTCCGCTGTCAGGCGGCGGCGCTCTTCGGCGGGCAGCCGGAGCGGGTGGCTTTTACCCCCAACTCCACGGCGGCGCTGAACATCGCCATTGCCGGCGCCCTGGGGCCGGGGGACCATGTGATCTCCACGGACCGGGAGCACAACTCCGTGCTGCGGCCCCTCTACCGCCTGCGGGACCAGGGGGTGGCGGTGGACTTCGTCCGGGCGGACCGGAACGGCCAGCTGGACTACGGCGATTTTGAGCGGCTGCTGCGGCCCCAGACCAAGGCGGTGGTGTGCACCCACGCCTCCAATCTCACCGGCGATGTGACGGATATCGGCTTTGTGGGGGAGTTTGCCCGGCGCCACGGGCTTTTATTCATTCTGGACGCCTCCCAGACTGCCGGCGTGTTCCCCATCTCCATGGAGCGGGACCACATCGACGTGGTGTGCTTCACCGGCCACAAGGGGCTTATGGGGCCCCAGGGCACCGGTGGGCTGTGTGTAGGCCCGGGGGTGGAGCTGCGGCCGCTGCTGGTGGGCGGCACCGGCGTCCAGAGCTTCTCCGAGACCCAGCCGGCGGAGTACCCCACCCGGCTGGAGGCGGGCACCCTCAATAGCCACGGCCTGGCGGGCCTGGGCGCCGCGCTGGAGTTTCTGGAGAAAACGGGACCGGACACCATCCGGCAGCATGAGCAAGCCCTGGCCCGGCGGTTTTACGAGGCGGTCCGGGACGTGCCCGGCGTGCGGGTGTACGGGGACTTTTCCACGGCGGAGCGGGCGGCCATCGTGTCGCTGAACATCGGGGAGGAGGACTCAGCGGAGATTTCCGACCAGCTCTCGGAGCGGTTCGACATCGCCACCCGCCCCGGCGCCCACTGCGCCCCCCGGCTGCACCGTGCCCTGGGCACGGAGGACCAGGGGGCCGTCCGGTTCTCCTGGGGCTGGTTCAATACGGAGGCCGAAACAGACGCCGCGGCGGAGGCGGTGCGGATTCTGGCGGAGGAAGCGCGGTAACATGCGGGAAAAGACGGAAAAATGCATCGTGACCTTCCGTACCACCACCGGCGCCATGGCCATGGAACGCTCCTGCCGGGCCGCAGGCGTGCCGGGGCGGCTCATTCCCGTGCCCCGGGTCATCACCGCCGGGTGCGGCATGTGCTGGGCAGCGCCGCCGGAGGCCCGGGAGGCGGTGGAGGCACTGGTCGTCAAAGAGCACTTGGATGTGGACGGATTGTATGCTATACTGCTCTAGGAACCTGAGGGTTCCCGAAGGAGGATTTGTATGGCGGGCAACTGCGAAGAGTGCGTCTACTACGACTATGACGAGGAAGAGGACCAGTTCTACTGCACCGTGGACCTGGACGAGGATGAGATGGAGCGGTTCCTCCGGGGTGCCAACAGCGCCTGCCCCTATTACCGGCGGGGGGACGACTACGAGACGGCCCGCCGTCAGTGAAAGGGAGGAGATACCGTGGAATTAGTGGATCTGTACGATGAGAACCGGGTGCCCCTGGGGCTGACGGCGGAGCGGTACGGGAAAAAGGCACCGGGCCAGTACCGGGCGGTGGTGCACGTGTGCGTGTTCGACAGCGCCGGACGGATGCTGATCCAGCAGCGCACACCCACCAAGCACGTCTGGCCGGGCCGGTGGGACGTGAGCATCGGCGGCGGCGTGGACGCGGGAGAGACCAGCCGTCAGGCGGCGGAGCGGGAGTTCCGGGAGGAGCTGGGCTATCCCCTGGACCTGACCGGGGTGCGCCCTACGGTGACGGTGAACTTCGGCGCCGGGTTTGACGATTTCTTCATCGCCGCGGCGGATATCCCGCTGGAGGAACTGACGCTTCAGGCGGAGGAGGTCAGCCAGGTGCGCTGGGCCTCCCTGGAGGAGATTTGCGCCATGGTGGACGAGGGGAGCTTTATTACCTATCCCAAGAGCTTCCTGGCCTTTTTGTTCGACATGCGGGACTCTTTCGGATTTCCAACCAAATAAAAACAGCGCCGGGGCAAACGCTCCGGCGCTGATTTTTTATCGGGTTTTTCAGGATTCCGCCTCTACGGTCTGGCGGACGATGTCGTCCATGATCTCGGCGGAGAGGGCGCCCTCCACGTAGCCGTAGACGGTGCCGTCGGAGGAGATCATGAACGTGGTGGGAAAGGCCCGGATGCCGTAGCGGGCAAAGACGGAGCCGTCCTCATCCATGACCACCGGGTAGGTGTAGCCGTTTTCGGCGAGGAAAGCGGCGATGTCCTCTCGGCTTCCCTCACTGCCCACGCCGGGCTGGGCCACGCCCAGCACCACCAGGTCCTCGGCGTTGCCGCCGTGGGCTTCGTAGAGAGCCTGAATGTCCGGCATCTCGGACCGGCAGGGGCCGCACCAGGTTGCCCAGAAGTTGAGGAACACCACCTTGCCCTGGTAGTCGGAAAGGGTGTGGCTTTGGCCGAACTGGTCCGTAAGGGTGAAGTCCGGCGCCGCGGCGGCGGTCTGGGACTCCTGCTGGCTCTGGGCGGACGCCGACTGTCCGGCGGAGGTCCCCCGGGAGGCGCCGGCGATGGTCATCACGCCCATGACGATCAGCAGCACACCGCCCAGCTTCACCGTCCAGCGGACGATGGACTGGCGGCGGCGGAAGAAGTTGAGCACGGCGCCGGTGAACAGTCCCACCGCCAGAAACGGCAGGGCAAAGCCCAGGGTGTAGAGGCCGATGAGGGCGAAGCCCGCGGCGGCGGAGCCGGAGGACGAGGCCATCAGCAGCACGCTGCTCAGAGCGGGACCCACGCAGGGGGTCCAGGCGAAGCTGAATGTAAAGCCCAGCACCAGCGCGGTGACCGGGTTCATGGCCGCCTTGTCCAGCCGGAAGGGCAGCCGGTGCTCCCGCTCCAGCAGCATGGCCCGCTTTCCAAGGCCCAGCTGGTAGAGGCCGAAGAGGATGATGATGAGGCCGCTGACCCGGGCGAACCAGACCTGATAGTCCCGGAAGAAGCTGCCCAGGGCGCTCAGACCCATGCCCAGCAGGAAAAAGGCGAAGCTGATGCCCAGCACGAAAAACAGTGTGTTGACGAACACCCGCCGCCGGGGGTAGCGCAGCCCGCCCTTGCCGTCGTCCACGCCGGTTCCGCCGGCCAGATAGCTCATGTACAGCGGCAGCAGCGGCAGCACGCAGGGGGAGAGGAAGCTCAGCGCGCCCTGGACGAATACAGTGAGGGCGGACACGCCGGTTTGAACGGTAATTCCCATGCAAGACTCCTTTATGTTTGGAATACCGTCATCATATCCGGGAAACGGGGAAAAGTAAAGTGAAAAAATCACATATCTCCATTTTGCGCTTCCAGGCGCATCATGGAGACCTCGTAGGCCACCCGGGCCTCCGTGCCGGCGTCTGTGGTTTTCTGGTAGACGCGGCTTTGAAGCCGCCCCTCCAGGGAGATCTGCTCTCCGGTGGGCAGGGAGCGGACCTGCTGGGCCAGCTGTCCCCAGGCGATCACCGGCAGATAGTCGGTGCGGCCGTACCGGCGGGGCACGGCCAGCATCAGATCGCAGATGGTGCGGCCCAGGGGCGTGCGCCGGAAGATGGGGGGCTTGCAGAGACTGCCGGTGAGCAAAATGCGGTTGGCGGCCTCGCCCTCGGGGGGCGGCAGCTCCTGGGCGTAGACGGTGAGCACCAGACGGTTGCCCACGCCGCTTCGGTTGTTGAACGAGCGCAGCTGCCCCCGGATGCGGAGGAGCTCCTCCGGCTGGACCTGCCCGGCCAGGGACTCGGGCACCAGCACCGGCAGCAGGTCCGCGTGGCCGGAAAGCCGGGGAACCTCCAGAAAAAAGCGGAAAAACCGCAGGCCGTGGTTTTCGTGAGAGAGGACGGGCTCCGCCTGGGGCCGTCCCTCCAGCACGATCTCGTTGACGCATGTGCTTGTCATCATTGTCCACCTCTCGGTCGTGTAAAATCGGGATAGGACACTCTATGACGCCGGCAAGGCGGATAGACCTCTTGTGCCGGGAAACGCTGTGGCATATAATAGGCGTACCGGCAGCGGGCCGGGAAAGGAGGGCCTATGGCGAATCTTTTGGACTATCTGGACTGGCGGGGAGATCTGACCCTTGCCCAGGCGCCCTTTTGCGAGGTGGACAATCTCATTTTGTCGGAGCTCTCCTTTGTGGACTTCGGGAACATTGTGCCGCCGCCGGGGGAAAAGGGCGGCGTGGCGCTTTATCAGGCGGCGGAGGCATTTTTCCGCCGTCACGGCCAGGCAGAGCGCATCGACATGGGGGTGCTGGTGCCCGCGGAGATCCCGCTGATGCTGGAGAAGATGGCGGCGTGTCCCCGGTTCCGGGACATGACGCTCCACGGCTTTGCCGACCGGCTGGACAATGACCGGGCAGCGCAGTTCGCGGCCTTGACGGTGAACACAGGGGACGGACGGCTGTACCTGGCCTTCCGGGGGACGGACGACACCCTGGCCGGCTGGAAGGAGGACTTCCATATGGCCTGCATGCCGCAGGTTCCGGCCCAGGCCATGGCGGTGGAGTATATCGGGCAAATCGCCCGGCAGTTCCCGCGCCGGAAGCTGCGGCTGGGGGGACATTCCAAGGGCGGGAACCTGGCGGTGTACGCCGCTGTGTTCTGCACGGCCGCCGTCCAGCGGCGCATCCAGCAGGTCTGGTCCAACGACGGACCGGGGTTTCACCGGGACCTGGCGGAGCTGCCCGCCCACCGGCGTGTGGCGGAGCGGATCGTCTCCATCGTGCCGTCCTCCTCCGTGGTGGGGATGCTCCTGGAGCATGAGGAGGACTATGTGGTGGTGGAGAGCAGCCAGCATGGTCTCATGCAGCACGACGGCTTTTCCTGGGAGGTGCTGGGGGACCGCTTTGTGCGATTGGGCAGCGTGGACCGGCAGAGCCGTCTCCACGACAAGGCCCTGCGCAGCTGGGTGCGCCAGATGCCCGTGGAGCAGCGGGAGCGGTTTGTGGAGGGACTCTTCGCCGTGCTCACGGCCTCCGGCGCCCAGACCCTGACGGATCTCAAGGAGGAACGGTTCAAGGCCGCGGGGGCCATGGTACGGGCCATGAAGGATATGGAAAAAGACACCCGGGACGCGCTGTTTTACGCCATCGGGCTGCTGTTTCGCAGCAACGTGCAGGCGATGCTGGAAGAGTGGGAGAGCGGGAAGAGAAAAAAGAAGGAGAAGCACGCATGAGAGCCATTGTGTTTGCATCCCAGACGGGATTCACCCGGCAGTACGCCCAGCTGCTTTCGGAGAAGACGGGGGTGCCCGCCTACGAGCTCCGGGAGGCGGCCAAAGCGCTGCCCCGGGACAGCGAGATCTTTTACATGGGCTGGCTGATGGCCGGCTCCGTGAAGGGCCTGGAGCGGGCCATGGACCGCTATACCATCCGGGGGGCGGCCATTGTGGGATTGTCCCCCAACGGCAACGGCGACCTTTGGACGGAGGCACGGATCAACGGGGGCACCAGTGACACCGGCGCCCGGATCTTCTACCTGCAGGGGGGCTACGCGCCGGAGAAGCTGGGCTTTTTCAGCCGTGTCCTTATGAAGAAGATGGCCGCGTCCGTCACCCGGAAGATTGCCGAAAAGGGGGACGCTGCCACACCGGAGGAGCGGGACATGGCGCAGCTGCTGGCCCGGGGCGGCAGCCGGGTCCGGCCTCAGGCGCTGGACGAGATCGCCGCCTGGTTTGCCGCCGGGCCCCACACCGGCGTACTCAAGCCGGTGCCCCGGGTGGAGATCTGAACAAGAAAAAGCGGCCGGTTTCCCGGCCGCTTTTTTCAGCGCTGATATTCAAATTCAAAGTCGTACATGGACACGGTGTCGCCGTCGCGGATGCCCATCTCCTCCAGCTGCTGGAAGAGACCCGACTCCCGCAGGGTCTTGTCGAACCACATGCGGCTTTCATAGTCGGAGAAGTTGACATTGGCCATGAGGTGCTGAAGCCAGGGACCCTCCACGACCCAGGTGCCGTCGTCGGCGCGCTGGATGTCCAGAGGGGCGGAGGTATCCACCACCGGCGGACGCTTCACATACTCCGGCTCGTAGACGGTGACCGGGGGCAGCGTGGAGAGCTGTTCAGCGATCTTGCCTACCAGCTCCCGGGTGCCCTGGTGGGCGGCGGCGGAGATCTCCAGCAGGGGATAGCCCAGCTCCTCCACATGGGCCCGGAGCCGCTCCAAATTGTCGGAGTCGGGCGGCAGAATGTCCACCTTGTTGGCGCAGACGATCTGGGGCCGCTTGGCAAGCTCGGGGCTGTACTGCACCAGCTCGGCATTGATGGCGTCGAAGTCCTCCACCGGGTCCCGGCCCTCGCTGCCGGACACGTCCACCACGTGCACCAGAAGGCGGCAGCGGTCCACGTGGCGCAAAAAGTCGTGGCCCAGGCCGGCACCCTCACTGGCGCCCTCGATGATGCCGGGGATGTCGGCCATGACGAAGCTGACGCCCTCGTCCACCCACACTACGCCTAGGTTGGGGTAGAGGGTGGTGAAGTGATAGTTGGCGATCTTGGGCTGGGCCTTGGATACCACGGAGAGGAGGGTGGACTTGCCCACGTTGGGGAAGCCCACCAGGCCCACGTCCGCCAGAAGCTTGAGCTCCAGAATCACGTCGTGGCTCTCACCGGGGAGGCCCGCCTTGGCAAAGCGGGGCACCTGCCGGGTAGGGGTGGCAAAGTGCATGTTGCCCCAGCCGCCCCGGCCGCCCTTGCACAGCACAAAGGGCTCCTTGCTGCTCATGTCCTGGATGATCTCGCCGGTCTCCGCGTCCCGGATCAGCGTGCCCCGGGGGACCCGGATGGTGAGATCGGCGCCGTCCTTGCCGGACCGGCGGCCGCCCTGGCCGTCGGCCCCGTTGGGGGCCACGTATTTGCGCTTGTAGCGGAAGTCCATCAGGGTGGACATGTTGTCGTCCACCTGCACGATGATGGACCCGCCCTTGCCGCCGTCCCCGCCGTCAGGGCCGCCGGCTGCCACATATTTTTCCCGGTGGAAGGCCACCACACCGTTGCCGCCGTTGCCGGCCCGCACGGTGATCCGGGCCTTGTCGATGAAAGAAGCTGCCATGGAAACACACCTCCGAAAGTAGTATGGGTCGAATGGGGCGTGTGCATCCCAAGGCACGGGAGGCCGTGCCCTCGGATGCGGACGCCCCGGTTGGGAAAAAGAGCCCCGAACAAGCTGTTCGGGGCTCTCCAGTGACATTACTCGGCAGTGTAAACAGAAGCCTGCTTACGATCCTTGCCCTTGCGCTCGAAGCGAAGCACGCCGTCCGCGGTGGCGAACAGGGTGTCGTCGCTGCCGATGCCCACGTTCACACCGGGGTGAATGTGAGTGCCGCGCTGACGGACGAGAATGTTGCCGGCCTTGACGAACTGGCCGTCGGCGCGCTTGGGACCAAGGCGCTTGGACTCAGAGTCACGGCCGTTCTTGGTGGAGCCGCCGCCCTTTTTGTGGGCGAAGAACTGAAGACCAATACGAATCATGATCGGTACCATCCTTTCTTAAGATTTTAGATGGGGAGGAGGTCAATCCTCTTCCAGAACTTCGATATTTTCAGGGTACTCGTCGTGAAGCTGGGCGAAATAGACCATCAGTCCGGCCATCAGCGTCTGACAGGTGCTCTCCGCCGTAGGGGAGAGGCCGCCGGGCAGCCGCAGAGAGATGGACGCGTCCTGTTCCCGTACCTTCACGGATGCCGCCAGACCCAGCACGTCGTTGATGGTTGCCTCCACCAGGCGAATGGCGCTGGTGATGGCCGCGCAGACGATGTCTGCGCCCTCCTCGGCGTAGCCGCTGTGGCCCACGGAGTCAAACCCGGTGATCCGGTCGCCCTCCATGCGGAATGTGACGGTGGTCATACCTTACACGGAGATCTTGGAGATCTCGACCTTGGTGTAGGGCTGACGATGGCCCTGACGCTTGCGGTAACCCTTCTTGGGGTTGTACTTGAAGATGCGGATCTTCTTGCCCTTGCCGTTCTTCACGACAGTGGCCTCCACGCTGGCGCCCTCCACAACGGGAGTGCCGAAGGTGGCCTTCTCGCCGTCGATGACGGCCAGAACCTGATCGAACTTCACGGTCGCGCCGGCTTCCTGGTCCAGCTTCTCGATGTAGACCACGTCGCCCTCGGAGACCTTGTACTGCTTGCCGCCGGTAACGATGATAGCGTTCATTGTTGATTTCAACTCCTTCATTTACGGGCTCGCTGTCGGGGGCGGTGCCAAGGCACACTTTTAGACCCATTCAAAGCGGCTTATCAAGTATATCAGTGGAATTTGGGAATGTCAATAGATTTTCCGAGAAAATCATGGAAAAAAGGGAAAAACTTTGTGTCCCTCAGCCCTGGGCGGCCTGCTCGTCCAAAATGGCACGGGCCAGAGCCACGGCGGCGTTGCCGGCGGCGGCCAGGGCCCGGTCGAAGGTGTTGTACTCTTCGATCTGGTTTTCGAAGAAGGGGTGATCGGACACCGACTTCACCGCCACGAACTTCACGTTGTTGCGCAGGCACACCTGGGCGATGGCGCAGCCCTCCATCTCCGCCATCAGGGGGTGGAAGGTATCCCACACCCACTGGGAGCGCTCGCTCCGGGTGAGGAAGGCGTCGCTGGTGGCCACCAGGCCGGTGCCGGCGTCAATGCCCGCCCGGCGCAGCAGCTCCGCACAGTGGTCGGGCTGCCAGGTGGGGAACTCCACCCGGTTCACCGTGGACACCAGGGCGATGGGGTCGCCTACGGCGGTGGTGTCCACGTCGTGCTGGATCAGCTTGGAGGCCACCGCCACGGAGGCCACGGGCAGGTCGGTGAAGCATCCGGCCACGCCGGTGTTCAAAATCAGGTCCACGCCGTACTTCAGGCACAGGATCTCCGCGGCCATGGCCGCATTCACCTTGCCCACACCGCCGGTGCAGGCGATGATGTCGGGGCTCAGGCGGTAGAAGTCCACGCCGGAGACGGTTTCAAAGGGGGTCAGGTTTTCCGTTCCGGGCAGGGCGCGGAACTCTGAGGGCATTGCCAGCTGCATGCCGATTTTCATAGGGTATCCTCCGTGTCAGTCGGGCAGGCGCTTGCCGCACCTGCCGCAGAATGTAAAGTCTTTGCCCAGCTGTGCGCCGCAGTAGGGGCAGTAGCGCAGGTCGCCGCCATCGGGGCAGGCGGGCCCGTCCGGGGCAGAGGACGGACCGAAGCGGTGGTTAAGGGGGTCGGGCTCTTCGTTTTCGTCCACGATGTCGTAGTCGGAGAAACGGTTCTCCCCGGTGGCGTTTTTCAGGTTGTAGACCACCTGGACGATGCCCATGATGATGAACACCAGGCCGAAGAGGGGGAAGAAGATGGGCGCGCCCATGGATGCGGCGGCCCCGGTCCAGATGATGCCGAAGAGGACGGCTGCCGCGGCGCCGATGGCGCCCATGGCCGAGGGGCCCCGTCCCGGTTTGACGCTTTTCATGGAAGACCTCCAAAGTTTGATTTGGCGGCGAAGCGCCGCAGGGGCATTGTACCATGGGCGGCGGAACAAGGCAATCCGAAAAATACGGGAAGCGGAATGTTCCGCTTCCCGTATCCGCGTTGTGTAAAATCAGCCCTTGACGATGGCGGCGGTGTCCATGGCGATCATGAGCTCTTCGTTGGTGGGGATCAGCAGGACCTTCACCTTGGAGTCGGCGGCGGAGA
>NZ_URDP01000032.1 GCF_900546705.1 uncultured Oscillibacter sp.
TCGGCCGTGATCAGAAGCAAATCCTCCGGTCCCAGCTTCTTCACAAAGCCCGGCAGCCAGGCATCAAACTCCGTCAGCGCTCTAGCATAGCCGTCCACATCTCTCCGGTGACCGTAGAGCATGTCGAAATCCACCAGATTGACAAAGCACAGGCCGTGAAAATCCCGGTCGGCATAGGTCAGCGTTTGGGCCAGGCCATCGGTATTGCCTTGGGTGTAGACCTGCTCCGTCACCCCCCGATGGGCAAAAATATCGTAGATTTTACCCACGGCGATGGAATCCAGACCAGCCGCTTTCACCGCATCCAGGAGCGTCTTCCCCGGCGGCTCCAGAGAAAAGTCATGGCGGTTGGCCGTTCGGGTAAATCCGGTCTGGGCGTCTCCCACAAAGGGCCGGGCGATCACCCGGCCGACGCCGTGCTTCCCTTGCAGGATGGCCCGGGCCTTCCGGCAGGCGGCATACAGCTCCTCCAGGGGAATCCATTGCTCATGGGCTGCAATTTGAAATACGGAGTCTGCAGAGGTATACACGATCCATTTGCCGGTTTCCCGCTGCCGCTGGCCGTAATCCCGGATGACCTCGGTCCCGGAGTAGGGCCGGTTGCACAGAATTCCCCGACCCGTCGCGGCCTCAAACGCATCCAGCACCTCCCGAGGAAAGCCTTCGGGATAGGTCGGCAGGGGTTCCGGCGACACCAGGCCCGCAATTTCCCAATGGCCGATGGTGGTGTCCTTCCCCATGGAAGCCTCCGCCAACCGGGCCACTGCGCCGACAGGGCGCTCCACGCTCCCCAAGAAGGACAGCCCCTCTATATTTCCCAATCCCGCCTGAACCAGATTGGGGATGTGCAGCTCCTTCGAAGCCGCGCAGGAACGTAAGGTGTGGACCCCCACATCCCCAAACGCTTCGGAATCGGGCATCGCCCCTGCGCCGCAAGAATCCAATACAATTAAGAAAATCCGCTTCATACAGCTTTCACCTCCGATGTCTCCGTTCCGGGATGCAAATCCCCCGGTTGCTCAGCGCTCCGACTTCACGGCGACTTCCAGGGCTACCTTCATCATGTCCGTAAACGCGTTCTGGCGCTCCTGGGCCGTGGTTTCCTCCCCTGTGAGGATGTGATCGGAGACCGTGCAGATACAAAGGGCCCCCTTGCCGTACCGGGCCGCGTTCATATACAGGGCGGCCGCCTCCATCTCCACGGCCAGGATTCCCATTTTCTTCCAGCCGTAGTTGGCATCCAATCCGTTGGGAACTCCTTCGTGGTCTCCGTAGAAGGCGTCGGAAGACAAGACGTTGCCCACATGATACCGGCATCCCAGCTCCCGGGCCGCTTCTACCGCTTTGGTGAGCAGGTCAAATGAGCCGATGGGCGCGAAGGTGCCCGACAGGTGAAACTGGGCCGCCCAGTTGGAATCGGTGCAGGCGCCCTGTCCCAGGACCAGATCGTAAAGCCGGACATGCTCCTGCAGCGCACCGGCGGAGCCCACCCGCAGGATGTTCTCCACACCGAACACATTATAAAGCTCATGGGAGTAGATGCCGATGGAGGGCATGCCCATGCCGGAGGCCATGACGGACACCGGCGTGCCCTGATAGGTGCCGGTGTAGCCCTGGATGCCCCGGACGTTGTTCACCAGCACGGGGTGCTCCAGAAACGTCTCGGCGATGAACTTGGCCCGCAGGGGATCGCCGGGCATGAGGACGGTTTTTGCGAACGCGCCGGAGGCGGCTTCATTGTGCGGTGTTCCCATATCGTTTAACCCTCCATGGCCTTGACGGCCTTGACGATGCGGCTGGTGCCAAGCCGGGAGGCGCCCAGGGCGATGAAGTCCTCGGCGTCCTTCAAATCGGCGATGCCGCCGGCGGCCTTGATCTTCACGTTGGGGCCCACGTGCTTTGCAAAGAGGGCCACGTCCGCCCGGGTGGCGCCGCCGGTGCCGAAACCGGTGGAGGTCTTGATATAGTCGGCGCCGGAGGCGGTGACGATCTCACACATCTTGATCTTCTCCTCGTCGGTGAGGAAGCAGCACTCGATGATGACCTTCAAAAGCTTTCCGCCGCAGGCCTCCTTCACTTCCCGGATCTCGGCGAGCAGGTCATCCCACTTTTGGTCCTTGACCCAGCCCAGGTTGATGACCATGTCCACCTCGCTGGCGCCGTTTTTCACGGCGTCGGCGGCCATGAAGCACTTGGCTGCGGTGGTGTCGTAGCCGTTGGGGAAGCCGATGACCGTGCAGATGGGGAGCTTGCCCGCCACGTACTCCGCCGCCTGGGCCACATAACTTGCAGGAATGCACACGCTGGCACAGCCGTACTTCATCCCGTCGTCGCAGACTGCGCGGATCTCCTCCCAGGTGGCTGTCTGACCAAGGAGCGTATGGTCGCACTTGCTGAGGATCTCTTTCACATCCATTGCAATTTCTCCTTTATTGTTTGATACCGCACCATGCGGGTAATGTCTGAAAACAGTATACCAGTTTTCCCGGGGGCTGTCCAGCGCCCGCGCCCTTGCCAGCACCCGCCCCAGGTGCTACAATGGGGATACTTTTTACAACGGAGGAACCACCATGAAGCGCACCCTGATTTCCTTATTCTGTATCTTCACCCTGGTACTGGGCTGCGTACCTGCGGCCGGTGCCCTGGAGGGCGAGTCCCTTCGCGCGGCGGACACTCTGGCCACGTTGGATCTGGTGCAGGGGACGGCCGACGGCGGCTACGCCCTGGACGATCCCGCCACCCGGGCCCAGGCGGCCGTGCTGCTGGTACGCCTGGCAGGCGCCCAGGCCGACGCCGCTGCCGACCCCTGGTTTGCCGGCTTCCGGGACGTGCCCGGCTGGGCCGCCGACGCCGTGGACTACGCCGCCCACCAGGGCTGGGTCAAGGGCGTGAGCCAGACGTCGTTCAACGCAGACGGCAACATTGACGCGGGAGACTGGTACGCCTCCTTGCTGCGGATGCTGGGCTACGAGGAGGACACGGACTTCACCCTGGCCGACGCTGCGTCTTTTGCCTGGCGGGTGGGTCTTGCCACCCGGGCCTATGACGGCCCCATGAGCCGGGGGGAGCTGTTCTTGTCCATCCGTGACGCCCTGACCTTTTCCTACAGGGACGGCAGCGAGACGGTGGTGGAGCGGCTCATCCGGCTGGGGCTGACCACCCGCTCCGCCGCCAATGCCCTGGGTCTGCTGGACACCACCCTCTCGGCCCGGCAGCTGGCCGACCGGAGCCTCTCGTCCATATTCAAGCTGGTGACCTACAACAGCCAGGAGAGCGTGGACAACAGTGATCCGGACTTTGACGCCAGCGGGTTCTTTATCTCCGCCGACGGCGTGGCGGTCACCAATTACCACGTCATCCACGGCGCCATGGAGGCGGTGGCCGTCACCCGGGACGGCCAGCGGTTCCCCGTGGAGCGGGTGCTCTACTACGACAAAGGTATGGATGTGGCCGTGCTGAAGATCGCCACGCTCTCGGAAAGCCATGTCCGCGCCGTCTTCTCCGCCCTGACCCTGGCCCCCTCCGGCAGCGCCGACGTCCGCGCCGGCGACACGGTGTACGCCATCGGCTGCCCCCTGGCCCAGGGCTGGTCCGTCAGCAGCGGCGTGGTCAGCGACCCGACCCGGGGCGTGAGCGGCTACACGCTGCCGTGCATCCTCAACACCGCCGACTCCTCCGAGGGCAGCAGCGGCGGGGCGCTGTTCAACGAGTACGGCCAGGTGATCGGCATCACCACCGGCGCCTACCGGGACGGCAACGGCATGTATCTGTCCGTGCCCATTGACTCCGTCCTTGCGGCGGACCTGACCGGCGAGGGCCAGACGCTCCGTCAGGTCCGGGCCGCCATGTACGTGGAGCCCGCGGAGACGCCGTGAATGTACATAAAAAAAGGAGCCTTCCCCAGGGGGAAGGCTCCTTTTTTCAGTGAGTCAGAATGTACTGCTCCAGCTCCTCTGCCGTGGTCACCACCGCCACGGCGCCCGCCTGGGCCAGCTCGCCGGGGGCCGCGTAGCCGAAAAACTCCACGCCCACGCAGTCCAGCCCATTTTCCCGGGCGCCCAGCACGTCGAACTTCCGGTCGCCCACCATGAGCACCCGGGGCTTGTCGGCCTCCGTCAGACCCAGGCGGCGCAGCGTCTCCCGGATCACGTCTGCCTTTTCCCAGTCCCCCACCGGCGGGCTGCCGGTGATAGTCTCCATGGACGGGGCAAAGCCGAACTTCTCACAAATGGGCACGCACATCTCCTCCGGCTTGGAGGACGCCACCGCCAGCACATAGCCCCGCTCCTTCAGCCGGCGGCACAGCTCTGCCATGCCCGGTGCCGCAGCGTTTTCAAATTTGCCGATGGGGGCGTAGCGCTCCCGGAACAGCCGGATTCCCTCCATGGCCTGCTCCGCCGTGAAGCCGCAAAAGCGCATGTAGGAGTCCTGCAGGGGCGGTCCGATGAACTTGAGCAGCGTCTCCTCCGGCGGGACCGGCTGGCCCATTTTCCCGAAGGCATACCGCAGACAGTTGAGGATGCCCTCCTTGGAATCGGTCAGCGTGCCGTCCAGATCGAACAAAATATAGTGGTACATACCATCTCTCCTTTTTTGCTGGGGAGATTTTATCATCATTTTTCCGGCGGTGCAAGGGCCTTGTCCCGTTTTGCCCCGGCAGAGCGGAAATGCGCCGCCGCGGGCGCCCCCTTTCCCCCAGAGACTATGCAGCCGGGCTATCGCATCGGCAGGGAAAATGTGGTAAATTCAATCCTGTGAACCCCTTTGGCGCAGGACTCGGCGTCCGGGCTTCCGCGTTTGGGCGCAGCATATTCGGCCTTGGATGGGAGGCGTGTCTATGCGGGATGTATCTTGTTTGCTGGTTTTGCTGCTTGCGGCGGCGCTGACTGCGGGCATCTTTCTGTGGGGCCGTCTCCGGCGGAGACGGCTGGACCGGGCTGCCCGGCGGCAGTTTTTCTACCGGGCCTGCCGGAAGCACGCCATCGCAGTCAGCGGCGATTTGGCTCAGGAGGAAAAATGCCGGCTGGCCGTCCGTCTGGCACGGGAGTGCGGCCTCTCCCGTACCGATCCGGAGGCGCTGGGCCGTATCCTGGACGCAGAAAAATCCGCCTATGAGGCCCGCAGGCGAGCCGCACGCTGAAACGCGCCGCATCCGATGGGTGACCGCTGGGCGTGCGTTGCAGGGAGCCCGCCCATTTCAAGGTTTTGCCTCCGGCAAAACCCTTGGAGACGAGGCCCCCCCGGCAAAAAAATCCCCGGTCCTTTCGGACCGGGGATTTTATCACCTAATTGGCTCCGGATTAGCCGAAGTAACGCTTCAGCAGGCCGGCGAAAGCCTTGCCGTGACGGTCGCACCCCATGGGACCAGTCCCATGGGGACCCCGCATTGAACTCAAATGGCCGGGCAAAGCCCGCCCATTTCAAGGTTTTGCCTCCGGCAAAACCCTTGGAGACGAGGCCCGTCCCGGCAAAAAAATCCCCGGTCCTTTCGGACCGGGGATTTTATCACCTGATTGGCTCCGGATTAGCCGAAGTAACGCTTCAGCAGACCGGCGAAAGCCTTGCCGTGACGGGCCTCGTCGCGAGCCATCTCGTGAACGGTGTCGTGGATGGCGTCCAGGTTCAGGGCCTTGGCCTGCTTGGCCAGCTCGAACTTGCCGGCGGTGGCGCCGTTCTCGGCCTCAACCCGCATCTCCAGGTTCTTCTTGGTGGAGTCGGTCACGACCTCGCCCAGCAGCTCGGCGAACTTGGCAGCGTGCTCAGCCTCTTCATAGGCGGCCTTCTCCCAGTACAGGCCGATCTCGGGATAGCCCTCACGATGGGCAACGCGAGCCATAGCCAGGTACATGCCGACCTCGGAGCACTCGCCGGCGAAGTTGGCGCGCAGACCCTCCAGAATCTCCTCGGGAGCGCCCTGGGCAACACCCACCACGTGCTCGGCAGCCCAGCTCATCTCGCCCTTCTGCTCAACGAACTTGGAGGCGGGAACACCGCACTGGGGGCACTTCTCGGGGGGATTCTCGCCCTCGAACACATAGCCGCAAACCTGGCAAACCCACTTCTTCATAGTAAGATCCTCCTTATAGTTTAAAAATCGTCTGATCCTGATTTGTTTCACTTGGGATGGTCTGAGTATAACAGTATATTCTAATGTTTTGAAGTTGCTTTTGCAACATTCAAAAAACTTTTCAAAAACTTCATCATTCCATGCTTTTGGCACATCCGTAAAAATAGAGAGGCTTGCGCCTCTCTATTTTTATTGTGCAAAAGCGGGCCGGTTACTCCTTCTCCGCCAGAGTCTTTGCCTCCGCGATGGCCTTTTCCTGGGCTGCGGGCGGGCACTGCGCCGGGCCGAAATCCGCTCCGTTCCGCTTCCCTCTCCGGAAAGCTCCACGACGCTCCTTTGTCCCGGCTTTTTCCCACCGCGGACTGCGTCCGCGCCGGGAGCCCTGGTCGGACTGCCCGTGCAGAACCGGATTACTCCTTCTCCGCCAGGGCCTTTGCCTCCGCGATGGCCTTTTCCTGGGCTGCGGGCGGGCAGTCCTCGTAGCGGACGAAGTGGAAGGTGAAGCTGCCGCGGCTCTGGGTCATGGACCGCAGGTCGATGGCATAGCTGCCCATCTCGGCCATGGGCACCTCGGCGGTAATCACCTGGCCGCCGTCGCCGGTGGGGTCCATCCCCATGACACGGCCACGGCGCTTGTTGAGATCGCCGATGACGTCGCCCATGTAGCTGTCGGGCACGGTGACCTTCAGCTCGCCCACAGGCTCCAGCAGCACGGGATTGGCCTCGGGCAGGGCGGCCTTGTAGGCCAGCTGCGCGGCGGTCTTGAATGCGATTTCAGAGGAGTCCACGGGGTGATAGGAGCCGTCATAGAGCACGGCCTTCAGGTTCACCACGGGATAGCCCGCCAGCGGGCCGTGGGCGCAGGCCTCCCGCAGGCCCTTCTCCACTGCCGGGAAGAAGTTCTTGGGCACGGAGCCACCGAAGACTTCCTCGGCAAAGACCATCTCCTCGGAGTCGGGATTGGGCTCGAAGCGGATCCACACGTCGCCGAACTGGCCGGAGCCGCCGGTCTGCTTCTTGTGGCGGCCCTGCTTCTGGACCACCTTGCGGATCTTCTCACGGTAGGGCACGCGGACGGGAGCCAGCTCGGCGTCCACGTTGAAGCGGCTCTTGAGCTTGCTGATGAGCACGTCCACCTGCATGTCGCCGGCGCCGGAGAGCACCATCTGGTGGGTCTCGGGGTTGTTGGTGACGGTGAAGGTGGGATCTTCCTCGTTCAGACGGGCAAGGCCCTGGGCAATCTTGTCCTCCTGGCCCCGGGTCTTGGGCACGATGGCCACGGAGTAGCAGGGCTCGGCGAAGGGAATGTTCTTGAGGGCCACCACCTTACGGGCATCGCACAACGTATCGCCGGTCTTGACCTTGTCCATCTTGGCGATGGCGCCGATGTCGCCGCAGGAGAGCTCCTTGACCTCGGTGGCCTTCTTGCCCCGCATGACATACAGGCGGCCCAGCTTCTCGCTGGCGCCGGTGCGGGCATTGACCATAGCCATATCCGGCGTGATGGAGCCGGAGAGCACCTTCACGAAGGAGTACTTGCCGTACTGGTCGGACACGGTCTTGAACACGAACGCGGTGGGCACGCCGCCGGGAGAGACCACGAACTCCTCGGTCTCGCCGTCGGCACGGGTGGCCTTGTGATAGTTGCCCTCCATGGGGTTGGGCAGCAGATCCACGATGTTGTCCATGAGCATGAGGGAGCCCATGCAGTTGACGGCGGAGCCGCACAGCACGGGGAACAGGCTCAGCTCCCGGACACCCTGGCGCAGGCCCTGGATCATCTCAGCGTAGGTGAAGTCCTCGCCGCCGAAGAACTTGTCCATGAACTCCTCGCTGGTCTCGGCCACGGACTCCTTGAGGGCGTCGTTGAACTCGGTGATGACGTCGGCCTTGTCCTCGGGCACGTCGATCTCCACCCGCTTGAGGTCCTGCATCTCATAGGCCCGCTTGTTGAGCACGTCGATCAGGCCGGTGACATGCTTGTCCTCGTCCCAGATGGGCACCACCAGGGGGGCGATCTTCTTGCCGAAGCGCTCCCGGAGGGCCTCGAAGGTGGCGTTGTAGTCACTGTTGTCCTCATCGGTCTTGGAGATGTAGACGAAGCGGGGCATGTTGCGCTCTTCGCAGTATTTCCACGCCTTCTCCAGGCCCACGGACACGCCGTCCTTGGCGGAGCAGACGATGATGGCGGCGTCGGCGGCCCGCAGGGCCTCCATCACCTCGCCGGCAAAGTCGAATGCGCCCGGGGTATCCAGCACATTGATGCGGCAGCCCTTGTATTCCAGCGGCGCCACGGCGGTGGAAAGGGAAATCTGACGCTTGATCTCCTCGGCGTCGTAATCGCAAACGGTATTTCCGTCAGAGACACGGCCCATGCGATCGATGGCGCCGGTAATATACAGCAGGCTCTCCGCCAGGGCGGTCTTGCCGTTTCCGCTGTGACCCAGCAGACAGACGTTGCGGATGTTTTGTACAGAATAGCTCATGATCTTTCCACTCCTTATGATAGTGCTGTGGCAGGGGCCCGGCCGGACCGGGCCATGACCGGGCTCCGATGACGTATGCCAGATCGCCTAATGTAGAAATTATACAACGTCCGGCCGGGCAATACAACTAAAATTTTGGCAGGTTACCCATTTTGGGCAGGAAGGAGAAAAAGAACGCAAAAATTTGTCGCCGCAGGAAAAAAAGAAAGCGCCGCGGAGCGTTGACTCCGCGGCGCGAAACCGGTGCGTCTCAATAGCGTCCCACCCGGTCGGACATGACCAGCACCGGCAGCACCCACAGCAGCAAAAACGCCACCAGGGACAGCGGCGTGAGCAGCCGGTACTCCCCCAGGGACGTCATGTAAAAGGCCAGCAGCGTGCCCACGGCGCTGCCCAGCAGGGAAAGCCCCGTGCCCCGGCGGGCGGCGGTGCACATGCGGCGGCTGCCCACCACGGCCTCGGCGTAGGGCAGCAGGCCCTCCCGGAACAGCAGCGCCCGGGGCACGCCCCGGTCCTGCTCGGCCTCGCTGAGGGCCACCCGGCTGCTCAGGTCCGGGTACTCCACCTTCACCTTCTTGTAGAACTTCCGGTGCAGCAGCGCCGGGGTGATGTTGGGGTCCCGGGCGGCCAGAATGGGCACCATATGGCTGCGGCGGATCATCCGCAGGGCGAAGTCCACGTTCTCCGAGGCGTTGTACTTGACGGCGAACACCGCCGCCAGCTGCCGGTCCACCGCCAGAAACACGCCGGTTTTCAGGTTGATGTTCCCCGGCAGGCGCACCTCCATCTTGCGCATGAAGGAGGCGGTGCCCATAAGCACGGACTCGCCCCGGATGGTGGCGGAGTAGCCGCCCTCCTCGTAAAAGCTGAAGTCGCAGGCCTCCTCCCGGCGGCCGCCCTCGCTGCGGGCAAGGTCGCCAAACAGCCGCTCCAGACCGCAGCCGGCGCAGCGGGCCATGGCGGCGGCGTAGCCGTACACCTTGGGCAGCTCCTCGCCGTAGGTCTTAACGCCGTTGAGCTGCATGGTGCCCGGCGGGAACAGGTCCGTGTCCGTGACGATGAGGCCCCGGCGGGCGCTGATCTTCTCGGCACCCTGCCATCCGGCCACGGCGCAGCCGGCCTTCTGCAGATGGCGGCCCAGGCGGGAAAAGGGCAGGCTCCAGCTCAGGGGCAGGGCGAAGGTGGCCCCGGCGGCCAAGATGGCCGACCAGTTCAAAAGGAAGTCGGCGCCCCGGCCCTGGCCCAGGGAGCTCAGTCCCGCGAACACCAGCGAGCCCACCGCCACAATGGGCAGCAGCGCCGTCTGCCACAGGGTGGGCATATCGTCGCACTTGAACGTATTGTAAAACCCCTCCACGGCGCCGGTCTGCTTGCAGGCGCCCTTGTCCGTCTCCGTGACGAGATAGGGCGGCTCGTCGTCCAATGCCGCCGTGCGCAGCGTCTCGTACTCCCCCTGGCTGCGGCGGCTGAGTCCCCACTGGGCAAAGGCCAGCGCCGTGCAGGTGACGGCGGCGTACGGCGTCACGGCAGTGCGCTCCGGCGACACCACCGCCGCAATGCAGTCCCCCGCCGACACCAGGGCCGACAGGGCAATGAGTACCTCTGCCGTGCAGCGGCGGCGGCGCAGCAGATGCACGGCCCGGGAAAAGACGGAGCGGCACAGCAGCGCCGAGAGGATCAGGCATCCCAGCAGCGCGGCGGCCCGGTTGGCCACGCCGTCGGACCACCAGGGGATCACCACGCCGTAGGCCTCGGCGGCCAGGGTCAAAACCGGCACCAGCGCCATGGCGAAGGCCGCCGGCACCGTGCTCCGGCGGACCCGCCAGGCCCGGCGGCACTCCTCCGCCGCGTCCGGCAGCTCCGGCTCCGGTTCCGGGGGCTCCTCCTCTTCCTCCGGCTCCGGCGGCGGCGCCAGCCGTTCCGTTTCCTCCAGCTTCCGCCGGGAGAAAAGGCCCAGCCTGGGCCGCAGCAGCGGCTCCCGCCGCTCCTCCTCCATCACTGCGTCCACGGTACTGCCCACCACTTCCTCCAGGGAAATGGGATGGGGCGAGCGGGGCAGGGCCTCCTCCAGAGGCACCTCCTCTTTCTCCGGCTCCGGCGCTTCATGCGTCTGGGGCTCCTGGGGGGCGGAGGCGGCGCGGCGGAAGGGCAGGTGCCGTTCCCCGTGGCCGCGGCGGGCCCGGCGGGGCTGGGGCTCCTCCTCCGGTTTCTCCGTGCTTTCCGGCTCCGCCGGCGCTTTTTCCGGTGCTTCCTCCGGCGCCGGGCCGGACTCCTCCGCAGGCGGTGCCTGAGGTGCCTGTTCCGGCTCCGCCGTCTCCCGGGAGACGGTTTCCTCCACGTCCCGCAGGATCTTCTGCTCCCGGCTGGTGCCGTACTCGGCCAGAATCTCCTCCAGGGAGAACTCGCCGTCCGGGGGCACGTCGGTTCCGTCCGTCAGCGGATCATATGGGGTTTTCTCATCCTGTGGGCTCATGGGTATTCCTCTTCAAACTTTTGTAGAAATGGATTTTTACGCCAGGCGCTGGCGCACCGCCTCATAGAGCAAAATGGCAGCGGCGGCCGAGGCGTTGAGCGAGTCCAGCTTCCCGCTCATGGGGATGCTCACCAAAAAGTCGCAGTTCTCAGCGGCCAGGCGGGTCATGCCGTCGCCCTCACTGCCGATGACGATGGCCGCGGGGCCCTTGAGGTCCGCCTCATAGAGGCTGGTGGTGCCGCCGGCCGCCGTGCCGAACACCCACACGCCCTGCTTTTTCAGGTCTTTGAGCAGCGCCGGAATGTTGGGCACCCGGGCCACGGGCATATGGGCCACGGCGCCGGCGGACGTCTTGGCCACCACGGCGGTAAGGCCCGCGCTGCGGCGCTTGGGGATGATGACCCCGTGGGCGCCGGCGCAGCAGGCGGTGCGGATGATGGCGCCCAGGTTGTGGGGGTCGGAGATCTCGTCGCACACCACCAGCAGCGGGTTCTCCCCCTTTTCCGCGGCGGCGGAGAGCATACTTTCCACGCTCACGTACTCCCGCACGGCAGCCAGGGCAATGACGCCCTGATGGGCGTGGGTGCGGCTCATGGCGTCCAGCTTGCGCTTGTCCGCCTCCACCACCACCACGCCGGCGGCCCGGGCCTTGGAGGCGATGTGGCCCAGGGTCTTGTCCGTCTCGCCCTTCTGGAGATAGATCTTGTCGATGGTACTGCCGGCCCGCAGCGCCTCGATGACGGCGTTGCGGCCTTCGATGATGCCGTCCGCCTCGGCGGTCAGGCTGTCTTTTCTCTGTTCGTCCATACAGTCTCCCTCAACGAAAAAATTTCGACATTCGTGTTGTAGTATACCATAGAAGCCGGGCACAATAAAGCTTAATTTACAGAAACTTCATCAAAAAGCCCTCCCTTGTTCTTGTGAGTTTCCAAGTTCTGTGGTATACTGCGTTATAATTTTGAAGGCCTGCCAACCCTGAAAGGAGTTCGCATACATGAATCCAAACGACAACAAAAACAACCACAGCGGCGGGAAGGGAAGCGGCAACTGGCGGGGGATTTTATCCCTGGTGTGCTGGGCGCTGCTTTTGACCATCGTCATCAATTCCGCCACCGCGTACCTGGGCAGCGCCGGGCACCAGGCCTCCTCCGTGACGCTGGAGTACAGCCAGTTTACGGACATGGTCGCCGCCGGAGACGTGGAGTACGTGGAGTTCAGCAACAGTGAGAACATCCTGCTCATCACCCCCAAAGAGGGCTACGTGTACACCGACGACCAGGGCATCCAGTACACCCGCACGAAAGACGGCTACACCTTTACTGACCCCGTGGGACAGCAGCAGGTTACAAACCTGAGCTTTTTTACCGTGCAGATCCAGTCCAACGACGAAGTGGTCAAGCTGCTCGACCAGTACGGCGTCCAGTTTGACAAGCCCTACCAGGCCCAGCTCAACCCGCTGGTCAGTGCCTTCATCGAGCTGGTGCTGCCCTTCGTGGTCTTGATGCTCATGTTCTCCCTGGTCATGCGCTGGATGGCCAAAAAGGGCGGCATGGGCGGCATGGGGGGCCTTGGCGGCGTGGGCAAGGCCAACGCCAAGGTCTACATGGAAAAGTCCACCGGCGTCACCTTCCGGGATGTGGCCGGCCAGGACGAGGCCAAGGAGTCCCTCACGGAGATCATTGATTTTCTCCATAACCCCCAGAAGTACACGGAGATCGGCGCGAAGCTCCCCAAGGGCGCGCTGCTGGTAGGCCCTCCGGGTACCGGCAAGACCTTACTTGCCAAGGCCGTGGCCGGCGAGGCAAACGTCCCCTTCTTCTCCATCTCCGGCTCCGACTTTGTGGAGATGTTCGTGGGCGTGGGCGCAAGCCGCGTCCGTGACCTTTTCAAGGAGGCCAGCAAGGTGGCCCCCTGCATCGTCTTCATCGACGAGATCGACACCATCGGCAAGTCCCGGGACAACCGCATGGGCGGCAACGACGAGCGGGAACAGACCCTCAACCAGCTGCTGGCGGAGATGGACGGCTTCGACCCCACCAAGGGCATCATCCTGCTGGCGGCCACCAACCGTCCCGAGGTGCTGGACCAGGCGCTGCTGCGGCCCGGCCGCTTCGACCGGCGCATCATCATCGACCGGCCCAATCTGGCGGGGCGTCTTGCCACGCTCCAGGTCCACACCCGCAACATCCGTCTGGCCGAGGACGTGAACCTCAAGAAGGTTGCCCTGGCCACCGCCGGCTGCGTGGGCGCCGACCTTGCCAACCTGGTCAACGAGGCGGCCCTGCGGGCCGTGCGCAAGGGCCGCAAGCTGGTGACCCAGGAGGACCTGCTGGCCGCCTTCGAGCTGGTCATCGCCGGCACGGAGAAAAAGGGCAGCGTCCTGACGGAGTTTGAAAAGAAGCTGGTGGCCTACCACGAGGTGGGCCATGCCATGGTGGCCTACAAGCAGAAAAACACCGAGCCGGTGCAGAAGATCACCATCGTCCCCCACACCCAGGGCTCTCTGGGCTACACGCTGCTCATGCCCGAAGAGGACAAGACGGAGCTGCGCACCCGGGACGAGCTCATGGCCAAGATCACCGTGTCCATGGGCGGCCGTGCCGCCGAGGAGGTGGTCATGAACACCATGACCAACGGCGCCTCCCAGGACATTCAGGACGCCACCAACGTGGCCCGCAACATGGTGGCCATGTTCGGCATGAGCGACGAGTTCGGCATGATGGCCCTGGCCTCCCGCCGCAACCAGTACCTGGACGGCGGCTACGGCATGGACTGCGCCCAGGACACCGCCGCCCGGATGGACCAGGCCGTCAAGGAGATCCTGGACCAGTGCTACAAGTCCGCCGTGGAGGTCATCCGGGAGAACCGGGCCGACATGGACAAGGTGGTGGCCTACCTGATGGAAAAGGAGACCATCACCGGCGCGGAGATGGTGGCCATCATCGAGGGCCGGGACCCGGCCACCGTGGAGGACGCCTATGCCTCCACCCGGTCCTCCCAGCAGGGCTTCCGTCCCTCCGCCCCCGAGGTCATCGAGCCCGCCGCCAAGAAGGTGCACATGATCTCCAAGAAGATCGAGGCGCCGGAGGAATCCGCCCCGACATCGGAGAACGCCGGGGAGGGTCCCGCCGTCCCGGAGGAGCAGTCCGCCGGGAAGGAAGAGCCGGCCAAAGCGGAGGAGTCCCCCAGGCCGGAGGAATCCGCCAAGTCCCAGGAGCCTGACGGCGGTCAGACTCCGCCCCAGCCGTAACGGAAAACCGCAAAACGGCACGCCTGACGGCGTGCCGTTTTTTGCAAGAAGAAAGGAGCACGCTTATGATTCGTCCCGCAACCCAACAAGATCTTGCCCAGGTGGGCGCCATCTACGACGCCGTTTTGGACAAAGAGGCCGCCACCGGCGTGGTGTACACCAACTGGCGCAAGGGGGCCTACCCCACATTGGACACCGCCCGTACCGTCCTGGCCGCCGGCACCCTCTACGTGGGCGAGGAGGACGGATGCCTGTGGGGCGTGGTGAACCTCAACGGCGAGCAGCTGCCGGAGTACGATGCCATTCCCTGGTCCATCCCGGCAAAGCGGGAGCAGGTGGGCGTCATCCACACCCTGTGCATCCACCCCGACGCAGCCGGACAGGGCCGCGCCCGGGAGATGATCGCCTTCTGCGAGGCCACCGCCCGCTCCCAGGGCAAGACCGTCATCCGGCTGGACACCTGGGAGGGAAACGTCCCCGCCAACCACCTCTACCCCACCCTGGGGTATCACTTTGCCGGGGCCACGGAATTTTTCTTCCAGGGCTACATCCACGAAATATTGAACTGCTACGAAAAGGCGCTGGTGTAAAATCCTTGCGCTCCAAGGCGTTCCGGGCGCTGCTAACCGTGGGTTGACACCATTCCACCCCGCGGTTGGTGGCGCTTTCCGCCTTTGGGGCGCTATACTTTCCCCAGGAAAGGAGGTCTGCCCATGACCATCGGCCAGCGCATTGCCCTAAAACGAAAAGAGCTGTCCCTCAGCCAGGAGGCCCTGGGTCAGGCGGTGGGCGTGTCCCGCCAGTCCATCTACAAGTGGGAGTCCGACGCCGCGGTGCCGGAGATCGACAAGCTCATTGCCTTAAGCCGCCTGTTCGGCGTGTCCGTGGGGTGGCTGCTGGGGGTGGAGGAACCGCCGGAAGCGGACGGCACGGATGAGGCAGCGCCCCCGCCCTCTGCACCGGAGGAGCTGACGCAGGCCCAGCTGAAGATGGTGGAGGAGATCGTGGAGCGCTACACCGCCGCCCTGCCGGGGCCGCCGAAGTCTCCCTGGGGGAAGTGGGACGTTCGTCTCCTCTTCGCCGCCTGCGGCATCATCCTGGCCATTGTATTCGGTGTCAGCAGCAAGGTAAACCGGCTGGATACCCGGTATGACAGCCTGCAAAACAACATCTCCCGGCTGGAGTCCAGCATGGACAGCCAGATCGGCTCCATCTCCTCCCAGGTGGAGGATATCCTCAAGGCCCAGAACAGTCTGGTGGCGGACTATGGGGCCGCCATAGACTCCGCCGACCTTGCCCAAAACCAGGTGACCTTTTCCGTCCGGGCGGTGCCCAAGACCTACACGGAGGGCATGGCCGTGGAGTTCACCGCCGACACCGGCAGCGGGGTCCTCGCCCGGGCGGCGGGCAGCCGGGACGAGAGCGGCGCCTTCTCTGCCTCTCTCCCCTGCCCCCTGACGGACGACATCACCGTCTCCGCCGTGCTCATCAATCCCGACGGCACCCGCTCCACCCAGCTTTTGGAGCACTTTGACAGCCTGTACAGTGCCTCCCTGCCCGCAGTCCAGGTGTACGGCGGGGAGCGGCTTTTGTGGCTGGAGCCGGACGCAAACGGGCAGATCACCCTCCCGGAGATCACGCTTTGGGTGCAGACGGACAATCTGGGCACAGGTGCCAGGGACTACATTGGGCAAAGTGAAATCGGAAGCGTAGAGCTGGGATTGTTCCTCAACCGCTCCCTCCTTGTCTGGCTGGAGCCCTGCGACGCCCCGGAGGACGAGACGGACGAGGGGGCCCGGTACTTCCGCCTGGGCGAGGGGACCACCCTCACCATGGCGGAGGAGACGGATGAGCTGGTCTTTGCCGCCGTGGTGACGGACCAGTACGGCCGCCGGGCGGTGTACAGCGACATTCCCTTCGTCCTCTCGGGCGGGGAGCTAAGCTGGGTTTCCGTGTCGGATACCTCCGACCACGACGTGGCAAACTGGACCTTCTGAGGGCAAAAAAAGAGCGTCCCCCTATGGGGACGCTCTTTTTTTACTGATTATTGGCGGAAAACACATCGGCCACCTCGCTGATGGCGATGTAGGCGCCCGGGTCGATCTCGTGGACCAGGTCCTTCATCTTCGTCACCTGGAAGCGGTTGACGATGAAGTACACCATGGTCTTGGGGGCGTTGGAGTAGCCGCCCCGGGCCTCCATGCGGGTCACACCGCACTCAAAGGCCTCGGAGAGTTCCCGGCAGATGGCGTCGGGCTCCACGGTGATAATCATGGCGCACTTGGCCCGGTCCAGACCGTCGACGATGAAGTCCACGGTCTTGAGGGCTGCCGCATAGGTGACGATGGAGTAAAGGGGCAGAATCCAGTTTTCCAGCACGATGCCGCAGATGATATACAGCAGGATGTTGTAGATCATCACGAAGGTGCCCACGCTCACCCCCAGCCGCTTGGCAAAGATCACCGCCATGACCTCAATGCCGTCCATGGCACCGCCGAAGCGGATGGCCATGCCGCTGCCGATACCGGAGATGACGCCGCCGAACAGGGCGCACAGCAGCAGGTCCGTCCCCGCCAGAGGCGAGGCAAAGCGCACATCCACCGGCAGCACGTCGGTGATGAGCCAGGCGGCCAGGGAGTAGATGCACACGGCGTAGATGGCGTAGAGGGTGAAGAGCAGGCCCTGCTTTTTCAGGCCGTACAAAAACAGCGGCACGTTCAAAACCAGCAGGAAAACGGACAGCGTCAGCCACTCCGGCGTCACCTGGGCCAAAAGCATGGACGTGCCGGAGATGCCGCTGTCGTAGAGCTTCACCGGGGCGAGAAAAATCGTCACGCCCACAGCGTTGATGATGCCTGCCGCCGTCAGGGCGGCCAGATTGGTCAGACGGAACTTTTTCAGCTGAGACATAGCCACCTCTTTCCCATAGGGCCGGCGGGCTCAGGAGAGCTCCGCCTGGCCGGTGTACAGTTGATAGTAACGGCCCTTCTGGGCAATCAGGTCGTCGTGGTCGCCCCGCTCGATGATGACGCCCTGCTCCAGCACCATGATGGCCTTGGCATTGCGGACGGTGGACAGGCGATGGGCGATGACGAACACGGTGCGGCCGGCCATGAGCCGGTCCATGCCCTTTTCGATGATCTTCTCCGTGCGGGTGTCGATGGAGCTGGTGGCCTCATCGAGAATGAGCACCGGCGGGTTGGCACAGGCGGCCCGGGCGATGTTCAGCAGCTGACGCTCGCCCTGGGAGAGGTTGCCGCCGTCGCCGGAGAGGACGGTGTCGTACCCGTGGGGCAGGTGCCGGATGAAGGTATCGGCGCCGGCCAGCCGGGCGGCCGCCTCCACCTCCTCGTCCGTGGCGTCCAGACGGCCGTAGCGGATGTTGTCGGCCACGGTGCCGGTGAACAGGTGCGTATCCTGGAGCACCACGCCCAGGGAGCGGCGCAGGGAGTCCTTTTCAATGTCCCGCACGTCGATGCCGTCGTAGGTGATGGTGCCGGACTGGATCTCGTAGAAGCGGTTGATGAGGCTGGTGATGGTGGTCTTGCCGGCGCCGGTGGAGCCCACGAAGGCGATCTTCTGGCCCGGCTTTGCGTACAGCGAGATATCGTGGAGGATGGTCTTGCGGGGATCGTAGCCGAACACCACATGGTCAAACCGCACGTCGCCCCGCAGAGGCACCAGGGTGCCGTCGGGCTTTTTCCACGCCCACTCGCCGGTGTCGTAGCCGGCCTCCTGCAGCGCGCCGTCCTTCCCCTCGGTGACCCGCACCAGCCGGACCTTGCCCTCGTCCACCTCGGGCTCCGTCTCCATGACCTCAAAGACCCGCTCGGCGCCGGCCACGGCGGCCAGGATGGTGTTGACCTGCTGGGAGATCTGGGTGATGGGCTGGCTCACCTGCCGGGTGTACTGCAAAAACGCACCCAGGTCGCCCAGGCGGAACGAGCCGCCGCTGATGGCCAGCATGGCGCCCACGCAGCAGGTGATGGCGTAGTTGATATAGCTCAGGTTGCCCATGGCAGGCATCATGGCGCCGGCGTAGGCCTGGGCCCGGGTAGCCGCCTGGCGGTAATCCTCGTTGAGTCCGGCAAAGCCCGCCTTGGCCGCCTCCTCGTGGTTGAAGACCTTGATGACCTTCTGGCCCTCGATCATCTCCTCGATATAGCCGTTGACGGCGCCGATGGCCGCCTGCTGGCTGGCAAAGTACCGGCGGGAGCGGCCGCCGATCACCTTCACCACCGACAGCATCACCGCCAGCATGGCAAAGGTGATGAGCGTCAGCAGCGGGCTCAGGACGATCATCATGGCGATGGTGCCTACAAAGTTGAGCGTACAGGAGATGAGGCTGCCGAAGCTGTTGTTCAGGGCCTCGGACACCGTCTCGATATCGTTGGTGTAGCGGCTCATGAGCTCGCCGTGGGTGTGGGTGTCGAAGTACTTGAGGGGCAGGGACTGCATCCGGTCGAACAGGTCGCTGCGGATCTTGGCCACCGTGTTCTGGGACACATGCACCATGATCCGGGCATAGCCGAAGGAGCAGGCCGCGCCCACTACGTACACGCAGCCCATGAACGCCAGCATTTTGGCAAGGCCCGGAAAGTCGCCGGGCAGGATATAGTCGTTGATGAGGGGCTTGATGAGGTAGGACCCGCCCACGGTGCACGCGGAGCTGACGACCAGCAGCACCGCCACCAGGCACAGCGCCGCCTTGTAGCGGCCCAGGTAGCGCATGAGCTTTGCCAGCGTGCCTTTGAGGTCCTTGGGTTTTTGATAGCCATGACGGCCGGGACCGCCGCCGGGCCCATGTCCCGCTCCGCCGGGACGCTGCACGGAAACCGGTTTGTTCTCAGCCACCGATGCTCACTCCTTCCTGCTGTGCCGTATAGACCTCGCGGTAGATGTCGCTGGTCTTCATCAGTTCTTCATGGGTGCCCTGGGCCACCACCCGGCCCCCGTCCATGACCAGGATCAGATCCGCCTGGCAGATGGAGGTCACCCGCTGGGCAATGATGATCTTGGTGGTGTCCTTCAGCTCCGTGGCAAAGGCCTGGCGGATCTTGGCGTCCGTGGCGGTGTCCACCGCGCTGGTGGAGTCGTCCAGGATCAGTACCCGGGGCTGCTTCAAAATGGCCCGGGCGATGCACAGCCGCTGCTTCTGGCCGCCGGAGACATTGACGCCGCCCTGGCCCAGGTCGGTGTCCAGCCCGTCGGGCATGCGCTCGAGGAACTCATCGGCGCAGGCGCTGCGGCAGGCGTCCCAGAGCTGTTCCTCCGTGGCATTGGGATTGCCCCACAGGAGGTTTTCCCGGATGGTGCCGGAGAAGAGGGTGTTCTTCTGGAGCACCACGCTCACCGCGTCCCGCAGATGCTCCATGGTGTAGTCCTTTACGGGCCGTCCGCCCACCCGCACCGTGCCCTCCGTGGCCTCGTAGAGCCGGGGGATCAGGGACACCAGCGTGGTCTTGGCGCTGCCGGTGCCGCCCAGGATGCCCACGGTCTGGCCGGAGCGGATGTGCAGGTTCACGTCCCGGAGAATCCACTCGGGGCTGGCGGAGTCGTACTTGAAGGACACGTGGTCAAAGTCGATGCTGCCGTCCCGGACGGTGGCGGGGACCAGCTTGCCGTTCTCGTCCTGCTCCGTGACCGCGGCGTCATTGGTGATGGCGGGCACCTCCCGCAGCACCTCCACGATTCGCTTGGCGCAGGCCACGGACCGGGTCATCATCATGAAGATCATGGACACCATCATCAGTGAGATCATGATCTGGGTGATATAGGTGAAGTAGGTCAAAAGCTTGCCGGCCTCCAGGGTGCCGGCGTAGACCATCTGGCCGCCGAACCACATGACGGCAATGATGGTGCCGTAGATGATGAGCATCATCACGGGCATGTTGATGACCACCATGCCGAAGGCCTTCTGGGACGTAGCGCGCAGGTCGTTGTTGCGCCGGGCGAACTTCTCCCGCTCGTAGTCCTCCTGGACGAAGGACTTCACCACCCGGATGCCGGTCAGGTTCTCCTGTACCACCAGGTTCAGCGCGTCGGTCTTTTCCTGGAGGGAGCGGAACAGGGGGCTGGCCTTGGTGAGGATCAGCGCCACCACCACGATCAAAAGGGGCAGCGCCACCAAAAACACGTTGCTGAGCCGGTAGCTGATGCGGATGGACAAAAACAGCGCCGCCACCAGCATCACCGGGGCCCGCACCAGAAGGCGCATGCCCATCATCAGCGTCATCTGCATGTTGTTGACGTCGTTGGTCAGACGGGTCACCAGGGAGGCCGTGGAGAACTTCTCGATGTTGGAGAAGGCGAACTCCTGGATGTGCTCGTACTGGGCGGCGCGCAGGTTGGCGCCGAAGCCCTGGCCGGCGATGGCGGAGCAGGCGGCGCCGCCCAGGCCGAAGCACAGCGACACCATGGCCATAACCACCATCAAAATGCCCTTTTGGGTCACGTAGGCCTGGTCGGCGTTGGCGATGCCCACGTCCACAATGTCGCTCATCACCAGGGGGATGAGCAGCTCAAAGATGGCCTCCATGGCGCTGCATGCAACGCCCAGGGCGATCCATCGGCTGTATGGCCGCAGGTGCGGCCAGAGTGTCTTTCTCATGTGATCGGGTCCTCCTCCAGATTATGAATGATGCGCCCCAGCAGGGAGCGGAACGTCTCCACCTCCTCGGGACTGATCCCCCGGAGCATGCGCTCCTCCGCCGCCTGAAAGCTCTTGCGGAACAGGGCCTGCTGCTCCTTGCCCTTTTCGGTGAGGGTGATGAAGCGGCGGCGGGCATCGGTTCCGCTGACGCTGCGCTTCACCATGCCCTTTTCCTCCAGACGGTCCAGGATGCCGTTGGCCGTGGAGGGCTTCACCTTCAAAAAGGCGGTCAGCTGGCACTGGGGCGCCTGGCCCCCGTGGTGAAACAGATACACCAGTACGTGGGTCTGCGTGGGCGTCACGTCGTATTGGCTCAGCCGCGCCTCCAGCCTGCTGCGGGCCAGGTGGACCGCATAGCCCATCTGGGGCGCCAGCGCATTGATCTGCTGCATGACATACCTCCCGTTTCATTTAGCCAGCTAAATATTAGCACGCTAAATGCTACCATGGAACCAGGGAAAAATCAATGTCTATATTGCCAATATTTTTGAACAGTTTATGAATGAAATTCCGGGAAAACGCATGGGTTGTAAACAAATTGTGAAGCTTGGCGGAATCGGGTTGACTTTCCGCCCCGTGCTGGGTATCATGAACTCAACAAGCAGGAACGCTTGTAAACCAGGCAACATTTTCCCTCTCCTTTCTCTATATCATACAGGAAAGCGGG
>NZ_URDP01000033.1 GCF_900546705.1 uncultured Oscillibacter sp.
TGCTACCAACATCATGGTCTTCGCCCTGGCCGGCGCCATGTACGCCGTCACCGGCTTCATCGAGGGTGCCCGTGTGGCCTCCAACACCGCCAACACCGGCCTCAACTACGAGTCCGACGCCATTGCGGCCTGCGTCATCGGCGGCGTCTCCTTCGTCGGCGGCATCGGCAAGATCCGCGGCGTGGTCATCGGCGTTCTGATGCTGCGCCTCATCTTCGTGGGTCTGAACATGATCGGCATCAACCAGGACTATTTCTACATCATCAAGGGCGGCATCATCCTCTTTGCCTGCGCCCTGGATATGCGCAAGTATCTGGTCAAGAAGTAATGTCCCCGTCCGTAAAAAAGGGCGCGCACCATGTGCGCGCCCTTTTTGGTTCCACGCAGAGATAAGATGTGTTATACTACATGGAAAGGATGTGAAAAACATGGAACTGTACCGGGTGCTGCTGGTGGACGATGAGGAGGACATCCGGGTTGGCATCAGCCAGAAAATGGATTGGGAGGGGCTGGGCTTTTCCCTGGTTGGGCAGGCCGAAAATGGCAGGGACGCGCTGGAACTGGCGGAGTCTCTCAAGCCCGATGTAGTGCTTACGGATATCAAAATGCCCTTTATGGACGGGCTGGAGCTTTGCAGTATTCTGACCGGGCGTCTGCCTGCATCCAAATTTGTGGTGTTTTCCGGATTCGACGATTTTGAGTATGCCAAGCAGGCCATTCAGATGAATGTATCGGAGTATATCCTCAAGCCCATCAACGCCGCCGAGCTGGCGGCCGTGCTGGAAAAGCTCAAGGCCCAGCTGGACGCCGAGCGTGCGGAGCGGCGCAACGCCGAGCAGCTGCGCCGGCGGTATGAGGAGAGCCTGCCGGTGCTGCGGGGGCTGTTCTTCACCCGACTGCTGGACGGCCGCATCAACCGGGAACGGATGCTGGAGCTGGCGGAACGGTATGACGTGGCCCTGGACGGCGGCGCGTTTGCGGCGGCCATCGTCCACATTGACAGCGCCGGCCCCCAGGGGGAACTGGTGACCATGTCGGTCCAGCAGCTGTTTGAGGACAATCTGGCAGTGCCCCACGGACGGTTTCAGACCTTTTTGTATAACGACTCCGTGGCGCTGCTGGCGGCCATGGACGCCCAGCGGGATATTTACGGACTGCTGGACGCGGTGAACCGGGTATGCGCCCTGGCGGAGAGCTACCTGGGCCGGCGGCTGACTGTGGGCGTGGGAGCGCCTGTGGCCGCGCCGGAGGAGCTGCCCCAGTCTGCCGCCGGTGCCCGCAGCGCCCTGGAGTACCGGGGCCTGGTGGGCAAGGGCCGGGCGATCTACATCGGAGACCTGGAGCCGGATGCCGGACGGCGTCTGGAATTTATGGAAAGCGACGAGGAGGCTCTGGGCTCGGCGGTGAAGCTCCGGGGCGAGGCGGAGATCCGCCAGGTAGTAGACCAGCTGACGGAGCGGGTCCGGGCCTCGGGTCTTGCCATGTCCCAGTGCCAGCTGTTTTTCCTGGAGCTTCTCACCTGTCTGCTGCGTCTGACCCGCAGCGCCGGACTGGAGGTGGAGACGGTGTTCGGCACCGGCTTTACCGGCGCCGTGCAGGCGGCAGACTTCACCAACCCCGAACAGATGGGACAGTGGTGCCTGGACCGGTGTCTGGCCATCCAGGCCCTGATCCGGCGCCAGCGGACGGATACTACCGGCCGCATGGTGGAGCGGGCCAGAGCCTACATCGATGCCCACTACGGGGAGAGTGATCTTTCCGTGGAGCGGCTTTGCCAGCATCTGCATCTGTCCGCGGCCTACTTTTCCACCCTCTTTAAGCGGGAGGTGGGCATGAGCTTCATTGCCTATTTGACGGTGGTGCGCATGGAGGCCGCCGCCCGGGCCCTGCGGGGCACGGAGGAAAAAACCTATCTGATTGCCCGCCGCTGCGGGTACGATGACCCCAACTATTTCAGCTACGTCTTCAAGCGCCACTTTGGCGTCACGCCTACCAAGTACCGGGCGGGTCAGGGCGGCGAGACGTAAATTTCCCAGAGAGGAGGCCTGTCATGCACCGTCTTGCGGAAGCGATCAAGGGCCGGTGGCAGATGCTCTACCGCCGGACCAGTATCCAGATGATCCTGTCGCTCTCGTTCACCGCCGTGGCCGTGGTGGGCATGGTATTTATGGGGCTGACGCTGTTTCTGCGCTTTTCCTACACCACCAATACCCAGCAGGCGGAAAACAGCCAGCGCCTTCTCTCTCAGGTCAACTGGAATCTGGACTCCTACCTGCGGAGCATGATGCGGGTTTCGGATACGGCATACTATAACGTCATCAAGAGCACGGATCTGAGCGAGGGGGACCTGACTCCCGCGCTGGAGCTGCTGTATGCCAGCAACCGGGACTCCATTGTCTCCATGGCCGTGTTCTCCTCCACCGGAGAGCTCATCGCCGCCACCCCCCTGCGTACGCTGAAAAACAGCGTCTCTCCCCAGATGGAGAGCTGGTTTGGCCAGGCCATGGACAAAATTGAGAACCTGCATTTTTCCACACCCCATGTGCAGAATCTTTGGGCGGACGTGGACGAGCGGTACCGGTGGGTGGTGTCGCTGAGCCGGTATGTGGAACTGTCCCGGGATGGGAGCATCGAGGGCGGCGTGCTGCTGCTGGACATGAGCTTTGACGGCATCGAGCAGATCTGCAAGGACGTGAAGCTGCCGGAGGACGGCTACCTCTACCTCATCGACGACCAGGGAGAGATCATCTACCATCCCCGCCAGCAGCTCATTTACGCGGGACTTCAGGAGGAGAACAACCTGGCTGCCGCCTCCTATGCCGACGGCAGCCACGAAGAGGAGTTTCAGGGCCAGCAGCGGCAGGTGACGGTGAAAACCGTGGGCTATACCGGCTGGAAGCTGGTGGGCGTGGTGCCCAGCGAGAGCTTGTGGAGCAACTACGGACAGCTGGTGCTGTTTTTCCTGTTTGTGGTGCTGTTTTCCGTTTTTTTGCTGGTGTTTGTGAACCTGCGGCTCTCCGAGTGGATTACGGCGCCGGTGAAGAAGCTGGACCGGGCGGTAAAGAATCTGGAGGCCCGGGCCCAGAATGTGGACTTTGACGTGGGCGGCCCCACGGAGGTGGAGCACCTGAGCCACTCCATCCGCTCCATGGTTTCCACCATGAATCACCTGATGGAGGACATCATCCAGCAGGAGGAGCAGAAGCGCCGCAGCGAGCTGGATGTGCTGCAGGCCCAGATCAACCCCCACTTCCTCTACAACACGCTGGACAGCGTGGTGTGGATGACGGAAAACGGCCGTACCCAGGACGCGGTGGTCATGCTTACCTCTCTGGCCCGGTTTTTCCGCATCTCCCTGAGCCGGGGCAGCAATGTCATCCCCATTGCCGACGAGCTGGAGCACGCACGGCATTATCTGACCATTCAGAAAATGCGCTACAAAAACAAATTCAACGCCCAGGTCACAGCGGAGGACGATGTGAAGCAGCTCTACACCATCAAACTCATCGTCCAGCCCGTGCTGGAAAACGCAATTTACCACGGCATGGCCTACGCCGACGGCGACGGAGAGATTACCGTGCGGGCCTTCCGCCAAGGTGGGGATGTGTGCATTGAGGTGACGGACAACGGCCCCGGTATGCCCGAGGAAGTGGTGCGCCATCTGCTGGATGGAGACGGAGCCAATACCGGAGCAAAGGGCTCCGGCATCGGATTCCGCAACGTCCATCAGCGGCTGCGGCTGACCTTCGGCGAGCCCTATGGACTGACAATTTTCAGCGAGCCGGATGACGGCACCACCGTGCGCATCCGCCTGCCTGCTCTGGACGCGGAGGCGGCGCGCCGGTATCGGAAGGAGGAGTCCCGGTGAAGCGCAAGGTAATGCTGCAGCTGGTGGTCCCTCTGCTGGGACTGTGCGTGCTGTTTTTGCTGCTGGCTATGGAGCCGGAGCAAAGCCGTCGGGGCACCGAGCTGGTGGAGGTGTCCGTAGTATTGCGGCAGGAGGATACCACACTGTGGGCAACGGCCAGGCAGGGTATGGAGCAGGCGGCTGCGGACCTGGGCGCTGAGCTGCGGATTTTGACACTGGACAGCGCCGGAAGTGCCGAAGAACAGGTTTCCCTTCTGCAGCAGGAGGTGTCCGGCGGCGCCGGGGCGCTGGTGCTGGTGCCGGCGGATACGGATGTGCTGGGCAGTACGGTGGAAGAGCTGAGCGGACAGGTGCCGGTGGTGACCATGGAGACAAATATGACGGACCGGGGAGCCTGTGCCTTTGTGGGGATGGACAACGCCGCTCTGGGTCAAGCCCTGGGGGAGGCGGCCCTCAACGGCGCCGGAGCCGGAGAGACGGTGCTGCTGGTGGACAGTGTGCCCGGCGCCAACGGCGTGACCCAGCGGCTGACGGAGGCCTCCGCCGTGCTGGAACAGGCGGGAAGAACCGTGCGGATCTGCCGGGCGGAAGCTGGCCAGAGCCTGAGCGAGGCGCTTGCGGCGGCGGTGGGGCGGGATCGCCCGGCCCTGTTGCTGGCCTTTGAGGCCGGTGCGCTGGAAGCTGCTGCCGGAGTTTTGGAGCAGATGGAACAGGACCCTCCCCTTCTCTACGGCGCCGGGGCCACCAATACCATTGCCTATGCGCTGGAACAGGGGTGGATCACTGCCATTGCCGCCCAGAACGAGTATGCGGCCGGGTATCTGGCGGTGGAGGCCGCCGTCCAGGCAGCCCGGAAGCTGCCCCGAAAGACGGTGGAGCCCATGGAGTTTTCCATTGTCCGACGGGAGAACATGTATAATCCGGCCCACCAGAAGCTGCTGTTTCCGGTGACCCGGTAAAGGAGGTGCGCATGATGCGGATACGGTGGCTGGCCGCGGCGGCGGCCGCCCTGGCGGTGGTGCTGGCAGTGGCACAGGTAAGCGTCGGGCGCCGGTCGCCTACGCCGACTGTCCGGGTGGGTGTGGCGCTCTACGACCAGACCGATACGTTTTTGTCCACCCTCACCCAGCATCTGGAGGAGATGTTCCGGGAGGAGGAGCAGCAGCGGGGCATCAAAATCAACCTCTCCCTGGCTGACGGCCGGGGCAGCCAGTCTGTACAGAACGAGCAGGTGGACCGCTTTCTCGACCTGGGCTACGATGTGATCTGCGTCAATCTGGTGGACCGTACGGCGGCGGCCGTTATTGTGGACAAGGCCCAGGAGGCCGGTGTGCCGGTGATCTTCTTCAATCGGGAGCCGGTGGAGGAGGATCTGTTCCGCTGGGACGGCGTGTATTATGTAGGGTCCCCCGGAGAAGAGGCGGGCCGCCTTCAGGGCATGCTGGTGCTCTCTGCCTGGCGGGCAAACGCCGATGCCCTGGACCGCAATGGCGACGGCGTGGTACAGTACGTCATGCTGGAGGGGGAGCCGGGCCATCAGGACGCCCTGCTGCGCACGGAGTACAGCGTGCAGACGCTGGTGACCGGCGGCGTGCCGGTGGAAAAGCTGGACAGCGCTGCCGCCAACTGGCAGAGAAGCCAGGCGGCCGAGCGAATGCGCCAGTGGCTTCAGACTCTGGATGGGCAAATCGAGGTGGTCTTTGCCAACAACGACGACATGGCCCTGGGCGCCATCGACGCGTGTCTGGAGGCGGAGATGACGGCGGAGGACATGCCCTTTATTGTGGGCGTGGACGCCACGCCCCCTGCCCTGGATGCCCTGCGGGCAGGCACACTGCGGGGAACGGTCCGCAACGACGCCCGGGGACAGGCGGAAAATATCGTTGCCCTCAGCTGCGCCCTGGCGGAGGGAACCGATCCGGCCCAGGCAGTGGAGCTGGAGGCGGGAAAATACGTGTGGCTCTCCTACACCACGGTCACTGCCGCCGACGTGCGGACGGGGCAGCCGCGATAAATCTGTGGAGCAAAAAAAGCGTCCGGCCAAAGGCCGGGCGCTTTTTCATTACAGCTGATAAAGGGTAATAATCAGAGGCATGGTGATGATACACAGCAGCGTGGTGGAGACGTTGATGGCGCCGGCGTAGGTGCCGTCCGGACCGTAGACCTGGGCCATCTGGGTAACGGTGGAGGCGGCGGGGGTGATGGCAGCCAGGAAGCTCACCAGCAAAATGGTCTCCCCGTCCGGAGCCAGGGCCGCAAGGCCGCTGAATTTGAGCACGGCCAGCAGCACCAGGGGGAACACCACCAGCCGCAGCGCGGCCACCTTCCAGATGCTGGGCAAAACAAAAATGTGCTTTAAATCAATGCCGCCCATGAGCATTCCCGCCACAATCATGCTCAGCGGCCCGATCATGGCGGACATGGAGTCCATGGCGCCGGTGACCACCGACGGCAGGGGGATGCCCAGGAAAAAGAGCACCGCGCCCACCAGGATGGACAGGATATTCACGTTGCCCAGCACCTTTTTCCAGGAGAAGCTCTTTTCTCCGCTGAGGAGGAAGCGGCAGTGGCTCCACAGCAGGGGCAGCTGGACAATGATGAACATGCTGGTGAAGATGACCCACTCCTTGCCCAGAATGGCGGTGACAATGGGGATAATCAGATTGCCTGCGTTGGAGTAGATGACGGAGGCCTGCTCCACCGCGTTGAGGTGCAGCGGCCGGCGGCACAGGGCTGTCAGTGCGAACAAGATGACGTGGATCAGCACGGCCGCACCCAGAGAGAGGGCCAGTCCCCGAAGCATGTCCGGCGTGCATTCGATCTGGAACGCGCCGACAATCAGACACGGCGTCACCAGATACAGCGTCACAACGGAGAGCACACGGCTGTCCTCCGGCCGCAGCAGGCGGCACCTGACGGCCAGCCATCCCAGAAAGATGCATACAAACAGCTGGGCGATTTGTTTGAGCAGCAAAAGACCGATCACAAGGCAAGTCCCCTTCGCAAAAAATTCCAAAAACGAAACTATTGTATCATGGTCCGGCCTGTCACGCAATGCAGCCTCCGGCGGATTTTTCGGGGAACTCCCGGCCGGGCTTGTGCATTATGGCGCCCCCAGACGATATTCCGTGGGGCTCGCTCCCATCTGACGGCGAAAGACCCGGGAGAAGTAAAAAGGGTCGGCAAATCCGGCGGAGGCGGCCACGGCGCTGACCGGCAGGGTGCTGTGACGCAGCAGCTGGCACGCCCGTCCCAGTCGGTAGCGGGTCAGGTATACCCCCGGTGAGCAGCCGAACGCCGCCTGGAACGCCCGGTGCAGGTAGCTGCGGCTGACCCCCACATGAGCGGCCACCGACTCCACGGAGATGTCCCGGGAAAAGTTCTGCTGGATGAAGGCGGCACCCCGGCGGGCGTAGTCCCGGAGGGCGTCCTCTCCGCGAGTGGGTGAATTTTCCATCAAAAGCCCCAGAGCCGCCTGGAGATATCCCGCCATCCGTACGGCACTGGGATAGTCCGCACCACGGGCCTTGTAAATATCCAGCAGCGCCCGGCGCAGCTGATCCCCCGCGGCGGGACGGTAGACCGGCGAGCGGGCGGAAAAGGGGGTCTGAGCCAGCAGCAGTCCGGCGCTGGGACCGGAAAATCCAACCCAATAGTATTCCCAGGGGTCCTGCCCGTCGGCCCGGTAGTAGATGGGCGTATCCGGGCGCGCCAGGAAGGCCTCCCCGGGGCTGAGGACAAAAGTCCTGCCGTCGGACTCGTAGGTGCCCCGGCCGGAGACGATGTAGTGGAGCAGGTAGTGGTCCCGCACGCCGGGACCCCAGCCGTAGTCCGCCGGACACTTTTGAAAGCCTACGTTGTAGACGGTCAGCGAAAGCTCCGGCCTTGTTTGCGCTTTAAAGGAGTGCTTGAAATCCTGGGCCATTTCTTCTTGCCTCCCCTGCTGAAAGATTCTCTTTTCAGCATAACGCCGCGTAATCGGTTTTGCAACAAAAATCCATGGAACCGGCGACGCTGGCACATGGAAAGACGGGCCGGGAGCTGATATGGTAGAGATACAATGAAAAGGAGGAATACAGCTATGACTCTGGATGAGCGTATGGCCGGGGCGGAGTTTTCCGCCAGACTCACCTATCTCTACGGTGCGGAGGGCGCCGCGGCGGCCCGCGCCCGCTGTGAGGAGGCGGCGGCCGGCTTTACAAAGACCTTTGAGAGCGTGCCGGAGACGCTGTTCAGTGCGCCGGGCCGTACGGAGCTGGGCGGCAACCACACCGACCACCAGCATGGCCGGGTGCTGGCCGCCGCTGTGGATCTGGACATCCTGGCGGCCGTCACGCCCAATCAAAGCGGCATGATCCGGGTCCAGTCCCAGGGTTATCCCCTGATGGTGGTGGACCTGAGTGACCTCACCCCCCACGCCGAGGAGGCGGGCACCTCCGCCGCGCTGATTCGGGGCGTGGCCGCCCGCATGAGCGCTTTGGGCTGCCCCCTGCAGGGCGCGGGCCTTGACGCCTACATGATCTCCAACGTGCCCGGCGGCAGCGGCCTCTCCTCCTCCGCCGCCTTTGAGGTGCTCATGGGCACCATGCTCAACGAGCTGTTCTGGGACGGCAAGTGCTCCGCCGTGGAGATCGCCCAGATCGGGCAGTACGCGGAGAACGTGTTCTTCGGCAAGCCCTGCGGCCTGATGGATCAGACGGCTTCCTCCGTAGGCGGCGTGGTGGCCATTGACTTTGCCGACACGGACCACCCGGTGGTGGAGCGCATCGGCCTGAATCTCCGCAAGGACGGCTACGCATTGTGCATCCTGGACTCCGGCGCCGGACACGCGGACCTGACGGACGAGTACGCCGCCATCACCGATGAGCTCAAGGCAGTGTGCCGCCACTTCGGCAAGGAATACCTGCGTCAGGTGCCCTGGGAAGACTTTCTGACCCAGCTGCCCCAGGTGCGCCGGGAGGCCGGCGACCGGGCCGCTCTGCGGGCGTTCCACGTCTATGCGGAAAATAACCGGGCGGCAGAGCAGGCCAAGGCCCTGCAAAACGGGGACTTTGATGGCTTTTTGGCCCTGGTGCGTGCCTCCGGCGCCTCCTCCGCCATGTACCTCCAGAATGTCGTGCCCACGGGACAGACCCAGAAGCAGGAGCTGATGCTCACCATCGCACTGGCGGAATCGCTGCTGGGCGGACGGGGCGCTGTCCGGGTACACGGCGGCGGCTTCGGCGGAACGGCACAGGCCTTCGTGCCGCTGGATCTGCTGGAGGCGTTCAAAGCCGGCACCGAGGCGGTGCTGGGAGCGGGCAGCTGCCATGTGGTGACTATCCGCCCTGAAGGCGGCGTGCGCCTTGTGTAAGGAGGAATTGAGATGATTGATACTGCCATTGCACAGCTGCTCGGCTATGCCGAGAGCCGGGGTCTCATTGAAGAAAGCGACCGCACCTGGGCCGCCAACCGCATCCTGGATGCATTGCACCTGGATAGCTGGGAAGAACCTGAAACTGTTCCCGAGCGGCCCCTCGAGGAGATCTTAAAAGAGCTGCTGGATTACGCCGTCTCAGCGGGTATCGTGGAGGACAACGTCACCGCCCGGGATCTTTTTGACACGGAGCTCATGGGCCGGCTCACCCCCCGTCCCTCCGCGGTCATCGCCGCATTTCGGGAAAAGCTGTCCGTCTCCCCCGAGGCGGCCACTGACTGGTACTACCGCTTCAGCCGGGACACGGACTACATCCGCACCTACCGGGTGGCCCGGGACGTGAAGTGGGTCACATCCACCCCCTACGGCGACCTGGACATCACCATCAACCTCTCCAAGCCGGAGAAGGACCCCCGTGCCATCGCCGCCGCCAAGTCCGCCCCCCAGAGCGGCTACCCCAAGTGCCAGCTGTGCCGGGAGAACGAGGGCTACGCCGGCCGCATGAACCATCCCGCCCGGCAGAACCACCGCATCATCCCCATCACCATCGACGGCAAGGACTGGTTCTTCCAGTACAGCCCCTATGTCTACTATAACGAGCACTGCATCGTTTTCAACGGCGAGCACGTGCCCATGAAGATCGACCGCTCCGCATTCCGTAAGCTGCTGGATTTCGTCATCCAGTTCCCCCACTACTTCGTGGGCTCCAACGCGGATTTGCCCATTGTGGGCGGCTCTATTTTGAGCCACGACCACTTCCAGGGAGGCCGCTACACCTTCGCCATGGAGCGGGCAGAGGTGGAGGAGACCGTGTCCTTCCCCGGATTTGCCGATGTGGAGGCGGGCATCGTCCGCTGGCCCATGTCCGTGCTGCGGCTGCGCAGCGCCGACGACGGACGGCTGGTGGATCTGGCGGAGAAGATCCTTGCCGCCTGGCGGGGCTACTCCGACCCGGACGCCTTCATCTTTGCCGAGACGAACGGCGAGCCTCACAACACCATTACCCCCATCGCCCGCAAGCGCGGCGGCAAGTACGAGCTGGATCTGGTGCTGCGCAACAACATCACCACCGAGGAGTTCCCCCTGGGCGTCTATCATCCCCATCCGGAGCTGCACCACATCAAAAAGGAAAATATCGGCCTCATCGAGGTCATGGGCCTTGCGGTGCTGCCCGCCCGGCTCAAAGGAGAGCTGCACGATCTGGCCAAGGTGCTGGTGGAAGGCGGCGACCTGCGCGCCGACGAGACCATCGCCAAGCACGCCGACTGGGCGGAGGAGCTGCAAAAGAAGCACACCTTCACGGCGGAGAACGTGGACGCCATCCTGCGGGATGAGGTGGGCCATGTGTTCGCCCGGGTACTGGAGGACGCGGGCGTCTACAAGTGCACCCCCGAGGGCCGGGCGGCCTTCCGGCGGTTCGTGGAGAGCGTCCGGTAAGAAAAAACAAGGCCGCCCGGAGGCGGCGGAGAACATAAGGAGGATATGCATATGAAAACCATTCTTGTTGCCGGCGGCGCCGGCTATATCGGAAGCCACATGGTGGCGCTGCTGGTGGAGCGGGGCTTCGACGTGATCGTGGCGGACAACCTGCGCACCGGCCACTGGCAGGCGGTCAAAGGTGCCCGCAAGCTCTATGTGGGCGACCTGCGGGACGGCGCGTTTTTGGACCAGGTGTTCAGCGAGAACCAGATCGACGGCGTTATCAACTTTGCCGCCTACTCCCTGGTGGGCGAGAGCGTCACCAACCCCCTCAAGTACTACGGCAACAACGTCTCCGGTTCTCAGTCCATGCTGACGGCCATGAAGGAGCACGGCGTCAATAAGATCGTCTTCTCCTCCACCGCCGCCACCTACGGCGAGCCGGAAAAGCAGCCCATTGAGGAGACGGACCGCACCGATCCCACCAACCCCTACGGTGCCACAAAGCTGGCCATCGAGGGCATGCTCAAGTGGTGCGACAAGGCCTACGGCATCCACTATGTGGCACTGCGCTACTTCAATGCTGCCGGCTCCAACCCGGACGTGGGCATCGGCGAGGACCACGACCCTGAAAGCCACCTGATCCCCCTGGTTATGAAGACCGCCCTGGGTCAGCGGGACCACATCGGCATCTTCGGCGACGATTATCCCACCGCCGACGGCACCTGCATCCGGGACTACATCCATGTCCGCGACCTGGCGGAGGCCCATCTGCTTGCCCTGGAGCACCTGGAAAAGACCGGCGAGAGCGGCATCTTCAACCTGGGCAGCGGCGACGGCTACTCCGTCAAGGAAATTATCGACACTGCCCGGCGCATCACCGGTAAGGAGATCCCTGCCAAGGTGGAGCCCCGCCGGGCCGGCGACCCCTCTGTGCTGATTGCCTCCAACAAGAAGGCCGCCCAGGTGCTGGGCTGGACGCCCAAGCGGGGCCTGGAGGAGATCATTTCCGATGCCTGGGCCTGGCATTCCAGCCATCCCCATGGCTATGAGGGCTGAGTCATGGCTGTGAGAACGCCTTTCGGCACCCTGGACGGCCGACAGATCTCTCTGGTGACGCTGACCGACGGGGCCATGTCCGTGGAGCTGCTGCCCTTCGGAGCGGCGGTGCGGGCCATCCGGGTGCCCGACCGGAACGGCAGAATCGTGGACGTGTGCCTGGGGTATGACACGGCGGAGGAATACGCCCGGCAGAACGGGTGCCTTGGCGGCACCATCGGCCGGTGCGCCAACCGTATCGGCGGAGCGGAGTTCGCCATTGACGGCACTACCTACCGTCTCACCGCCAACGAGGGGAAAAATCAGCTCCACGGCGGTGTGACCGGATTCCACAAAAAGTGGTGGACGGACACCATCGACGGCCGCAGCGCCGTGTTCACCCTGGACTCCCCCGACGGGGAGGAGGGCTATCCCGGCAATCTCCACGCCCAGGTCACCTATACGCTGCTGGGCGGCGTGCTGACGGTGGAGTTTTCCGCCCGGTGCGACCGGGATACGGTGGTAAACTTCACCAACCACACCTACTTCAATCTGGCCGGCCATGCCGCCGGTCCTGTGGACGATCACCGGCTTACGGTCCGGGCGGATTCCTACACCCCGGCCGGAGACGATAACGTGCCCACTGGTGCCATCGTGCCGGTGGACGGCACGGTGCTGGACCTGCGGCACGGTGCGTGGGTGGGCGAAGCGGTGAAAGATCCCATGCTGGCCGCCACCCGGGGCTTTGACCACAATTTCGTGCTTACCGGCGGCGGTGAGGCGGCGGAGCTGTGGTGCCCCCGCACGGGTATCGGCATGGCCCTCTCCACCACACTGCCGGGTATGCAGGTGTATACCGCCGGCTTTTTGACGGAGCGGCCGGGCAAGGACCGGGCCGTGTACAAGGAGCGCCACGCTGTGTGCCTGGAGCCCCAGTTCTTCCCCGATGCGGTGCACCATGAAAACTTCCCCTCCCCCATTCTGCGGGCGGGGCAGGAATATCGCCACACCATCCGCTACCGGTTCTTTACCAAGGCATGAAAAGTGCCCCCGGACTTTCGTCCGGGGGCGTTTTTTCGCTGTTTTGGCATGGAAAATATCAGTTTGCCGTATTGGACGGTTCCGGCCATGTGACGCCTGCATACATCTGCCAGCAGATGGCGTCCAGACGCTGAAGTTTGACGGGAGACTGGGCGTAATCCTTGACGCTGCTCAAAACAGGCCAGTCAGTGCCGTTGTCGGCATTGTAAGCATCTGTCAGTTCCTCTAAGCGGGCATTGATTTCTTCCAGGGTGAGGGTGTGAAGCTGGGGCGTCCCCTGGGCGTCGGGATAGGTCCAGGAAACAGAGCCAAGGTTTCCCACCACTGCCAGCATCTGGGGAGCCAGATACGACATCATGGCGTTCGTCAGTCCCTCAATCTCGTGGTCAAACGCAACCGTCCAGCCATAGGGTTCAGCCGCGGTCTGAAGGGAGAACGTATAGCTGCCCAGGTTGTTCAATGAGAGCGCCTGCGCGATCTGATTCAAAGCCGAGGGATTGCCCACATAAGGCGTTTTGGCGTCGTACAAAATTTCAAAACGTTCCAAAGCCTTTCCTGCAGTGATGGTCCCCTCCTGCCAGATGAGCCGGCCGCACAGGTATACCTCGTCTATTCCGTCCAGAGGTACACTGAGCTTGGCGGCGGCCGTGGAATGGAGGGCAGACACCAGCCCCTCCCGGGCAGTGATAGTCACCACGCCGTCCGCCGTCTCCGTCTTCCAGCCCCAGTAGGCGTTGGCAGAGGCTCTGGAGGAAACTTCCACCTGCAATTGTCCATCACTGTCCCAGATGTCCAGCGCCATGGATTCGGAGCTTGCCGGGGTGCCAATGATAAATAGCATGGCTGCCAGGGCTCCTATGAGCGCCGCCACCGTCAGCGCAACCGCCAGGGCAACCCGCCGCCATCCCCGGCGGCGCACGGTTTTGAGGTAATCCACCTCTTTGTCGTTTTCTGCCTGCTCCGCCGCCTCCGGTGCGAGCATGTCCGCAAGACACTTGGCGCACTCCGGACACCCAGCCAGATGCCGCTCCACCGCCTCGTTGGTCTCCGGGGCCGTAAGGCCCTCCGCGTAGGCAGGCAGCAGGTCCCGCACCACGGCACAGCTGAGATCATTTTTCATGGACGTCTCCTCCCTCCTTGAGTCGTTCCTTGCCCCGGTAAAAGGTCACCCGGGCCCAGGTCTCCGTTTTGCCCAGTACGTCGCCGATCTCCCGGAAGCTAAGGCCGCCGAAGGAGCGCAGATACACCACCTCCCGCACCGGTTCCGGCAGACCGTGGACTCGCCGCAGCAGGTCCGTACGCCCTGCCCGGTCCAGCGTCTCCGACTCCGCGGAGGGAGCCGGGGGCAGGAGCGTCTCACCTCCGTCCTCCGGCAGCGGGCTCTCCCGCTTTTCCCGCCGCAGGTGCTGGTACCAAAGGTGCTTGGCAATCTGGCACAGCCACACGGAGAGCTTGCATGTTCCGTCGTAGCGGCCGATGGAGCACACGGCCCGGTAAAAGGTTTCCTGGGTCAGCTCCTCGGCAAGGTCGGCGTCGCCGCACTGGGAGAGGAGAAATCGGTAAACGGTCCGGGCGTGGCGGGCATAGGCCTCGTGCAGATCGGGCGCGGTATCCATGGCTCTCCCCTCCTTTCGCCTCTTATATCCGCCGCCGGGGCTGTTTGTTACAGTCCGGGAGAAAAAATTTTGACGGGCCGGGGCCCGTCAAATGCTTATTTCAGCGTGTCGGTGGTAAACATGTCCTCAAAGGAGCGGATGTAGTAGTCGCTGAGGGCGCGGATCTTGTCCTGCTCGGCCTCGGCATAGGGGTCGTATACGCCGCACACCCGGAAACCGGCCGCCTTGGCGGTCTCGATGGCGTGGAGGGCGTCCTCAAAGATCACCGTGTCGCGCTTGTTGGACTGAAGACGCCGCATGGCCCGCTCGTAGATCTCGGGGCTGTCCTTGCCGCTGCCTACCTCCTGGCAGGTGACCATGCCCCGAAAGTAGCCGTCAATCCCCGCGTGGCGCAGGGCGGCCTGGGCCAGGGAGCGGTCCGTGGCGGTGGCTACATACATCCATACTCCCTCCATCTTCAAAAGGGACAGGAACTTTTCCACACCGGGCTTGGCCTTGACCTCGGTTTTGTAGAACTTCTCCACCCGGCTCTGGATGAGGGAGACGATCTCCTCCACGCTCTGGGGCAGGGCGTAGCGCTCCTTGCAGTAGGCGGCGCCCTGGCGCAATGTCAGTACTTTCAGCTTTTCGGGAAGGTCTGCTTCCGGCGTGATGCCCTGGGCACGGAGCATGCCCGGCCCCAGGTCGTCCCAGATGAACATGGAGTCCAGCAGCGTGCCGTCCATGTCAAAAATGGCGCTTTGCAGTCTCATGAAATTTGCCTCGCTTTTCAAACATTTGCAACTATTGTAGCACCGTGCTAGGATAGAATACAACGAAAATCAGATAAAAAAGGGGGAAAAACCATGCGGCTTTTTGTGGCGGTACGGCCAGAGGGCTTGAGCCGGGCAGTGCTGGAGCAGACCCAACAGGGGCTGAGGCGGCAGGGACGGGGTACGTTTCCACACCCGTCTGCCCTCCATCTGACGCTGGCGTTTCTGGGCCAGACGGAGCGATTGGACGCGGCCAGGGCAGCGGTGGAGACGCTTTCGGGCAGCGGGCGCTTTTCCCTGACGGCGGAGGGCCTGGGCCGCTTCGGCGACACCTGGTGGGCGGGTACGACCCCCTGTCCGGCGCTGGAAGCTCTGGCGGCGTCCACCCGCCGTGCCCTGGAGGCGGAGGGCTTTTCCCTGGAAAAGCGGCCCTTCGTCCCCCACATCACCCTGGTCCGGCACTACCGGCCAAAAGCGGATCCGGCGGCGGTAACGATGCCCCCCGTGACGTGGGAGGTGCGGCAGATCGAACTGCTGGAGTCTTTGCAGCGGGAGGGCCGGGCGGTATATGAGGCGCGGCATACGGTCCGGCTGTAAAAAAAGGACGCCCCATGGGGGCGTCCTTTTTTGTATGATCGCTGCAGCGTCGAAGCGGAGTGCCTCAGCAGAGCTTGGCACCGGCGGGGAAACAAGTGCGGCGCCGCCGGGGGCGGATGAAGCGCGCTTGTTTCGAGGAAGCGGCCCGATTGGCCGCCGCATGAGCGGCGGGGAATCGGCATGCCGCGACGGTGGGGATTGCAGCGTCGGAGCGGAGTGCCTCAGCAGAGCTTGGCACCGGCGGGGATGGAGTCATCCACCATGATGAGGTGGAGCTTCTCCTCGCCGTTTTCCTTGTGGACGGCGGAGATGAGCATGCCGTTGGACTCCAGACCCATCATCTTCCGGGGCGGCAGGTTCACGATGGCCACCAGCGTCTTGCCTACCAGCTGCTCGGGCTCATAGAACTTGTGGACGCCGGAGAGAATCTGCCGGTCGGTGCCGGTGCCGTCGTCCAGGGTAAACTTCAGGAGCTTGTCGCTCTTTTTCACGGCCTCGCAGGCCTTGACCTTTACGGCGCGGAAATCGTTTTTGCAGAAGGTGTCAAAGTCCACCTTCTCGGTCAGCTGGGGCTCCACCTCCACGGTGTTGCCGGCAGCGGCCTTCCTGGCCGCGGCCTCCAGCTCCTCCAGTTCCGCCAGGGCCTTGTCCATGTCGATGCGGGGGAACAGGTTCTCGCCCTTGGTGACGGTGGCGGTCTCGCTGAGGCTGCCCCACGCTGCGGCGGAGTCCCAGGTGCGCACCGTCTCGTCCGCGCCAATCTGGGCGAAGAGCTTCTCGCAGCTTTCGGGCATGAAGGGGCTCAGCAGGATGCCGCAGATGCGGGCGGTCTCCAGCAGGTTGTAGAGCACGTGGGCAAGGCGGGCACCGTTGGCCTCCATGTCCTTGGCCAGAACCCAGGGGGCGCATTCATCGATATACTTGTTGGCCCGCTGGATGACCTTGAAGATCTCGTCCAGGGCCTTGTGGGGCGCGAAGGATTCCATCTGCTCTTCATAGGCACCCCGCAGGGCCCTGGCCATAGAGATGAGCTCCGTGTCGAAGGCTTCGGGGGCGTCCCAGGTGCGGCAGCCGGCGGGCAGCTTGCCGCCGAAGTACTTGCCCACCATGGCGGTGGTGCGGGAGACCAGGTTGCCCAGGTCGTTGGCAAGGTCGGTGTTGATGGTCTGGATCAGCAGCTCGTTGCTGAAGTTGCCGTCGGAGCCGAAGGGGAACGTGCGCATGAGGAAGAAGCGCAGGGCGTCCACGCCGAACTTGTCCGCCAGGATATAGGGGTCCACCACGTTGCCCTTGGACTTGGACATCTTGCCGCCGTCCAGCAGCAGCCAGCCGTGGCCGAACACATGCTTGGGCAGGGGCTCGCCCACGCTCATGAGCATGGCGGGCCAGATGATGGAGTGGAACCGGACGATCTCCTTGCCCACGATGTGCACGTCGGCAGGCCAGTAGTGCTCGTAGTCGTGGTAGCGGTCGTTCTGATAGCCCATGGCGGTGGCGTAGTTGAAGAGGGCGTCCACCCACACATACACCACATGGCCCGGGTCGAAGTCCACGGGCACGCCCCAGGAGAAGCTGGTGCGGGAGACGCACAGGTCCTCCAGGCCGGGGTCGATGAAGTTTTTCACCATCTCATGGACCCGGCTGCGGGGCTGGAGGAAGTCGGTGTTTTCCAGCAGGTCCCGGATGCGGTCGGCGTACTTGCTCAGACGGAAGAAGTAGGCTTCCTCCTCGGCGTCCTGCACCTCCCGGCCGCAGTCGGGGCACTTGCCGTCCACCAGCTGGCTCTCGGTCCAGAAGGACTCGCAGGGCTTGCAGTACTTGCCCTTGTAGGTGCCCTTGTAGATGTCGCCGTTGTCGTACATCTTCTTGAAGATCTTCTGGATGGCGGCAACGTGGTAATCGTCGGTGGTGCGAATGAAGCGGTCGTTGGAGATGTTCATCAGCTTCCACAGGTCCCGGATGCCGTTTTCCCCGTCCACGATACGGTCCACAAACTCCTGGGGGGTGACGCCGGCCTCCTTGGCCTTGTCCTCGATCTTCTGGCCGTGCTCGTCGGTGCCGGTGAGGAACATCACATCATAGCCGGCCAGCCGCTTGTAGCGGGCGATGGCGTCGGTGGCCACGGTGCAGTAGGTGTGGCCGATGTGGAGCTTGTCGGAGGGATAGTAGATGGGGGTCGTCAGGTAAAACTTTTTCTTTTCCATGGATTTTTCTCCTTTATAACGGCCGCTCCGAATGAAAGAGGGCCGGAATTGACTGGAACAATCCTTTATTATAGCGGTTTTGGATGGAAAATACAATGATTCGCCCGGATTTTCCCGGCGTTAGGCAATTGTTTTTTCACTGAAAGTCGGGTACAATGTGGAAAAAACAAAAGGAGGAGCGCCATGAAACTGGTATCCTGGAACGTCAACGGCCTGCGGGCATGTCTCGGCAAGGGATTTCTGGACTTCTGCACCGCCTCCGGAGCGGACGTAATCTGTCTGCAGGAGACGAAGATGCGCCCGGAGCAGGCGGACTTTGAGCTGCCCGGCTACCACCGCTACTGGAACAGCGCCGACAAGGCCGGCTACTCCGGCACCGCCGTCTTTACGAAAGAGGAGCCCCTGACGGTGACCTATGATTTCGGCGCGGATGTCCACCGCCATGAAGGGCGGGTCATCACCGCCGAGTATCCGGGCTTTTACCTGGTTTGCTGCTACACGCCCAATTCCCAGGATCAGCTGAGGCGGCTGGACTACCGCATGGAATGGGAGGACGACATCCGGGCCTATCTTCTGGAGTTGGACGGGAAAAAGCCCGTGGTCTACTGCGGGGACCTGAACGTGGCCCATGAGGAGATCGACATCAAAAACCCCAAGACCAACCGCCGCAACGCGGGCTTTACGGATGAGGAGCGGGCCAAGATGACCGAGCTCCTGGCCGCGGGCTTTGTGGATACGTTCCGGGCCCTGTACCCGGACCGCACCGGCGCTTATTCCTGGTGGAGCTACCGGTTCAACGCCCGGAAGAACAACGCCGGATGGCGCATCGACTACTTTATCGTCTCGGAGCGGCTCAGGGACAAGATCCGGAATGCGGACATCCTCAGTGACGTGACCGGCAGCGACCACTGCCCCGTAGTGCTGGAACTGGAGGACTGACTGGCACCAATTTTTATGAAAAACGCCGAAGAAAACCCGGCCGGACCGGGGTATAATGAGGGCGGAAATTACCGGGGCGTTCTGGCCCCGCAGAAAGGAAGCAGCAGTTATGGCAGAAGCAATGCATTACGGAAAAACCTCTTTCCCGGTGGAGCTGCCCCCGGAGCTGATCGCCGCGGAGCTGGAGCCCAACGCGGTGGAACTGGAGAAAAAGAGCGTACAGGACATGGTCCGCGACGCCCTGGCCCACCCCATCGACTCCAAGCCTCTGCGGGAGCTGGTCAAGCCCGGTGAGAGCGTTTGCCTGGTCATCTCCGACGTGACCCGCCGCTGGCAGTCCCCGGAGACCTACATCCCCCTGGTGATCGAGGAGCTGGAGTCTGCCGGCATCCGGGACGAGGACATTCTCATCCTCTCCGCCACGGGCACCCACCGCCGTCAGACTCCGGAGGAGCACAAGGGCCTTGTGACCGAGGACGTGTACCGCCGCATCCGGGTGGAGGACCACGTGTGCACCGATGAGGAGAACCTGAAGATGGTGGGCACCACCTCCTACGGTACCCCCGTTATGCTGGACAAGCGGGCGCTGGAGTGCGATCACATCATCCTCACCGGCGGTGTGGTATATCACTTCATGGCCGGCTTCGGCGGCGGCCGCAAGAGCATCCTGCCGGGCATCGCCGGCCGGGAGACCATCATGAAAAACCACAACCTGGCACTGAACCCCGGCCTTGGAAACGGCTCCAACCCGGAGGTCCGCAGCGCCAACATGAATGAGTCCAACCCGGTTCACGCGGACATGATGGAGGCCTGTGCCATGGCCAACCCCACCTTCCTCATCAACGTGGTGGTGGACGACAACCAGAAGATCATCGGCGTGTTTGCCGGCAACTGGATCACCGCTCACCGGGCTGCCTGCGACCTGGTGGACCGGATGTACGGCGTGCCCGCCAAGGAGCAGACGGAGCTGGTTATTGCCAGCGCCGGCGGCTATCCCAAGGACCTGAACTTCTACCAGACCATTAAGACCCTCTCCAATGCCCTGGTGGTGGCCAAGGAGGGCGGCACCATCATCCTGGTGACCAAGTCCGACGAGGGCTTCGGCAACGACGACACCCAGCGTCAGATCGCCGGTTATGAGACCATGCTGGAGCGGGAGAAGGCCCTGCGGGCCAACTTCTCCATCGGCGCATTCATCGGCTACATCTTTGCCGAATCCGCTGAGAAATACAACATGATTGCCGTTACGGATATTCCCCAGGCCGACTTCGGCACCGCCAAGATCCGCGCCGTGTCCACCCTGGACGAGGCGCTGGAGCTGGCGCGGCAGTACCACGGCGGCAAGCTGCCCCGGGTCACGCTGATGCCCCACGGTGCAAACACCCTGCCCAAGATGCAGTAATCCTCTGCAAAAAACAGCCGCCGGAATCGTCCGGCGGCTGTTTTCAGCTTAAAAGGGCATTGATGTCCTCAATGTCCAGGTCCTGAAGGGCCCAGTTGATGCCGTAGCCCACCACCTTGGCAAGATCCCGCACCTGCTGGTCGATGTCCCGGGTGGTCACCATCATGGTGCCCTGTCCCCGACGCAGCCGGTCGGCGTCAATGTGCTCCACCCCCGCCTCCTCCAGAAGATCTGCCGCCAGCGTGGCCGCGTCCACCACTGTGGGAATGCCCACGGCCACCACCGGCACGCCCAGTGTTTCATGGTTGAGGGCAGCGCGGTGATTGCCCACGCCGCTGCCGGGAATGATGCCGGTATCGCTGAGCTGTACCGTGGCACACACCCGCTCCCGGCGGCGGGAGGCCAGGGCGTCCACGGCAATGACAAAGGCGGGCTGCACCTGCTCCACCAGGCCCCGTACAGCTTCCGCCGACTCCACGCCGGTGGTGCCCAGCACGCCGGTGCGCAGCACGCTCACCGGCCGGAATCCGGCAAACTGACGGGGCATGGCGGCGATTAGATGCCGGGTTACCAGCACGCTGTCTGCCGTCAGGGGGCCTACGGCGTCAGGGGTCATGGCGGCGTTGCCCAGCCCCACTACCAGCACCGGACCTTCCGCCGGCACCAGGAGCTTGAGCTGGGAGCCCACCGCCCGGACGGCCCGGGGAAAAAAGTCTGACTTCCGCTGCCAGAAGGTGGTCAGGTCGATGGTAAGATAACTGCCAACCGGCTTGCCCAGGGCTTCTTCTCCCCGCTCATCCAGAATGTCCACCCGGGTCAATCCGTAGCCCTCCAGCTTGGATTTGGTGGCCTTCACCCCGGACAGCCGGCTGGTCCGCTGCGCGGATTCCTGCCATAGCTCCCGGGCTTCCAGCGCCAGGTCCGTGCGTTTTGCAAACAAAAAGCGCCGCCTCCCAACACAAAATCTTGTGGTCACGTGCCTAGGATTTGCGCCAGAACATACAATATACGAAAAAATCACAAAAATTATAAAAAAACTCTTGCTTTTTGGGAACTTCCCTGCTAAAATATCATTCTGCACGGTGGAAATTATTGTTCCCCTGCTGAATTTGCCTAAGGAGGTGTTTGGTTTGCCGAATATCAAGTCTGCCAAGAAGCGCGTTCT
>NZ_URDP01000034.1 GCF_900546705.1 uncultured Oscillibacter sp.
CCCATGACCGCCGAGCACTTCATCCAGTGGGTGGTGGTGGAGACGGAGCGGGACGCCCTGATCCACTGGTTCCATCCCGGTGAGGAGCCCCGGGCGGTGTTCGCCCTGGCGGAGGGCCAGCAGGCCAAGGCAGTGTACGCCTACTGCAACCTCCACGGTCTGTGGAAAGCGGAAGTCTGAGTTGCCAGTCAAACAGGCGGCGCGGGGAATTCCCCGCGCCGCCGTTTGTTTATGATCCGCCGAAGAGCATGAGCAGCGTCCCGTACACCACACCGGCGCCGGTGCCGAACACGATCACCGGACCGGCCACCTGGAACATGCGGGAGGCCATACCGGTGACATAGCCCTCGCTTTTGAAGTCGATGGCCGGTGCCGCCACGGCGTTGGCAAAGCCGGTGATGGGCACCAGCGTCCCCGCGCCGCCGAAGCGGGCCAGCTTCTGATACAGGTTCAGCCCGGTAAAGAGGGCCGACAAAAATACCAGCGTACAGGACGTGGCCGTGCCGGCATCCTCCCGGCTCAGGCCGCCGGACGCCATCCACGCCGTCTGGATGGCCTGCCCGATTACACAAATCCCGCCGCCCACCAAAAAGGCCAGGGCCGTGTCCCGGACGATGGGGGACTTGGCCGCCTTTTTCTTCACATAAGCCTGGTACTCCTGAGGGGATAGATCCATAACCGCTTCACACTCCTTCATCTGTCTGCTATGATTTCCCGGCACCGGCAAAGTATGCACAGCAAAAAAGGAACGCCCACAGGCGTTCCTTTTTTGTTCGATTCAGCGCTCCAGCAGACGGCGCAGCGTCTCCAGCATCTCGCCGCCCCGCTCCTGCCGTGCCTTGGCGGTGGGGTTGCCCTCCAGAATACGCAGCGAGCGGCGGTATACCTTCTCGCCCCGGCTGCGGATGGATGCCTCCCAGCGGTGCAGGCGGGAAATGCTCTCGTCCAGCTCCGCCCGGCGGGTATCCCGGACTGCATCGCTTTCGCCGGCGCTCTCCAGGTTTTTGCGGGCCGTCTCCAGAACCTCCGCAATGTTGGCCAGGGCCTGGAGCTTGGCCTCCGTCCGGCGATGAATCCGCTCCTGGGCGGCCTCCCGGCGGCGCAGCTTGCGGGCCCGGTGGGCCTGACGCTGCTCGGCCAGCTCCGACTCGATGCGGTTTTCCAGCTCCAGCTTTTCCACCTCGGTGCGCTCCCGGAAGCGGCGCAGATCATCCCCGGCAAAGGCCGCGGCCACCTCCGCCCGGCGAGCCAGCCGCCGCAGCTCCTCGTTCTCCTCGGTCAGGCGGGTAAGCATCTCCCGCAGATCCAGCGCCTCCTGGACGGAGCGCACCACGTCCACCGTAAAGGCCACGGTCAGCGCCAGCGCCGCCGGGTCTACCAGGAAGGAGGGCACATCCGCCAGCAGACGGGCCACCGGGGGATGGATAAAACGTACCAGCAGCACAGAGAAAAAGCCCCAGGCAACGGAACTGGACAGGCAGATATAGCCGTTGAGATTGAACTTATGATGGGTGTAGTCCCAATAGCGCACGCCGAACAGCCGCTCCATGACGGCGCCGGTGACATACTCCAGCGCCGTGGCTGCCGCAAGGCCCAGCAGGTAGACCAGCCACAGATGGTTTGCCGCCGGCAGCGTTACAAACAAAATCAAAATGGCGCCGGAGCCATAAATGGGCAGCAGAGGGCCGTGGAGAAACCCCCGGTTGACCCACCTGCGCTGGCACAAGGAGACATAGCAGCTCTCCCATACCCAGCCGCAGAAGCAGTAGAAAAAGAACAGCAAAACCCACTGTCCCGTGGTGTAAATATGCATGAATTCCTCGTTTCCAGATGATTACTCCGCCGCGCCCTGCTTTTCATCCAGCACGCTGACCCGGATCTCCAGCACCCGGCGCCGGTCCGCCCGGGTGACCGTCACATCCAGGCCGTCCGCCTGGAAGTGGTCGCCGGTCTTGGGCAGGCGGCCCAGCTGCTCGATGACCCAGCCGGAGACGGTACTGGCGTCGCAGTCTCCCCGGATGGAGAACAGGTCGTAAAGGTCGCTCAGATCCGCGGAGCAGGCGATCAGGTAGCTGCCGTCGGACTGCTTGCGGATCTGCTCGACCACCTCGTCGTGCTCATCCCAGATCTCGCCCACCAGCTCCTCGATGATATCCTCCATGGTGACGATGCCCTCGGTGCCGCCGTATTCGTCCACCACCACCGCCATGTGGGATTTTTCCAGCTGCAGTGTCCTGAGAAGCTGGTCCACCCGGGTGTTGGGGGTGGTGTAGTGAATGGGGCCGATACACCCGGCCAGGTCTGTCTGACCCCGGTAGCGGGCAGCATAAAAATCCTTTTCATGGACCACGCCCATAATGTCGTCCAGATTGTTCTGATACACCGGCAGGCGGGAGTAGCCGCTCTCGGCGAACACGGCCCCCACCTCATCCATGGTGGCGTCCCGGGCCACAGCGGCAATCTCCACCCGAGGCGTGAGGATATCGCCCACCTCCAGGTCTCCGAACTCGATGGCCGAGCGGATCAGCTCGCTCTCGTGCTCATCCAGTCCGCCCTCGTTCTCTGCCTCGGACACCATGGTAATGAGTTCCTCTTCCGTGATGCCCGGGTCCTCCGCGGTGCGGATGATGCGGCTGAGCAGCCGCTTCCACTGGGAGAAGAGGAAGTTCAGCGGCGTCAGCACAGCCAGCAGCAGCCGCAGCAGCGGCGCAGAGGCCATGGCAAACGCCTCCGGGTTCTCCTTGGCGATGGACTTGGGGGAGATCTCACCGAAAATCAGCACCGTTACTGTCAGCACCACGGTGGACACCGTGGGACCGTAGCCCTGGCCCACCAGATCGGTGAAGAGCACCGTGCCCACAGTGGTGGCGGTGATATTGACGATGTTGTTGCCGATGAGGATGGTGGAGAGCAGCCGGTCATAGTCCTCCGCCAGCCGCAGCGTCAGCGCCGCCCGGCTGTCCCCGTTGTCCGCCCGGCTTTTGAGGCGGATCTTGTTGAGGCTGGAAAAGGCGGTCTCGGTGGCAGAAAAATAGGCTGACATGGCAATCAGCAGCACAATGGCGATTATTTGGGCAATACTGGAACTGTCCATGGGGGAAATCATCACTCCTCAATCATATACAGGTTACATTCAGGTTTCTTTCCGGCGGAAGCGCGAAAAAGGGCAGCCTCACCCCTTGGCGGAGTCAGACTGTCCCTGCAATTCGATATATGTATGGGCGGGCAACGGAGGTTCGTCCACGAAATTTCACGATTCCTTCCCTGGCCAAGCGGCCGATCATTATGTTATAGCATACCATAGCTTTTGCAAAAATGCAACGGGGCATTTGCAAAAAGGGGAGCCGGCGCTCTTGCGCCGGCTCCCGGAGCTATTACATGAGGTTATAGAGGATCTTGGCCATCTGGCCCCGGGTGATGTTGGCGGAGGGGCGGAACGAGCCGTCCGTATAGCCGCCGATGATGCCCTGGGCCGCCATGGTCTGGATGTAGTAGGCGGCGTAGCCGGGGATGGAGCCTGCGTCCGTGAACGACAGATCCACGGTGGCATAGCCCTTTTCCTGGGTACGGCCGATCATGGTGGCCGCCTGGGCCCGGGTCAGGCTGGCGCCGGGATTGAAGTACAGCTTCCCGTCGGCGCCGGTGGTGCCGTTGATGATACCCTCGCTGTACAGTGCCCGTACGGCGGGAACGGCGTAATCCGGGATGGATGCCAAATCCGCAAAGGGCATGGCCCCATCGGCGTAGTCGCTCTCATTGAGGCCCAGGTACCGGTAGAGCATCACGGCAAACTGCGCCCGGGAGATGTTCTGGTTGGGCCGGAAAGAGCCGTCGGCATAGCCGGTGGTGATGCCGGCGTTATAGAGGTAATCCACATAGGTGGCACCCCAGTAGCCGTCGATGTCGGTGAACTTGTGGCCCACGCCGTAGGCCGCCACATCCACGGAGGCCCGGCCGATGTGGCCGGAGGCGTCCCGTGCCGTGATGGTCACCCGCATGGCCTCGTGGCTCTCGCCGGGGCCGGGCAGGGCCAGGGTGACCTTGCCGGTGGAGGCGTTATAGGTAAAGTCCATGGGCGTACCGTTGTAGGAGACGGTCACGGAGGACTTGGGCAGATAGCCGTCGGTGGCATCCTTGACCGTGGCGGTCACCTGCCAGCCGGTGGAGTCCAGCGCGGCGGTGACCGTGGGCACGTCGCTGTCCACCATGCCGGCATAGGAGGCCACCATCTGATCGATATAGATGGTACCGGTGCTGTTGGGATAGGTAATGGTCTGCCAGCCCATCTCATCGGTGCTGTACTGAGGAACGCCGGTCAGCCGCAGACCCGTCACCGTCACGGCGCCGGTAGGCAGCTGGACGGAGATCTGGCGCCAGCCGGTGAAGTCCAGCACCGCCGCCGGAGTCTCCACTTCCTCGCCGCCGTTGGAGGTAAGGACGGAGAGGGTATTGCCGGAGCCGTCACCATAGACCCAGAAGTTCAGAGTGGAGTAGGCACTGGAGAAGGTCTTGTAGGCCGCCAGGGTGGCGGTGCCGTCGCTCTGGAGGGTGTAGTCGATCCGGCCGGAGCCGCGGCCCATGCGGACGTGGTCGGCGTCGGTGGCCTGGGTCATGGACATGCCGCTGCCGGTATCGGTGAACTTGGTATAGAGGTCGGACGCCTCAAAGTCCTCCAGGGTGGACAGGGCGATCTTGCTGACCGTCACCTGTACCGCGGCAGTCTTGCCGCCGGCGGAGACGGTGATGGTGCCGGTGCCCGGCGTGGTGGCCGTAAAGACACCGGTGGAGCTGATGGTGCCGATATCACCGCTGACAGACCAGGTGAAGGCCTCCGGGTCCGCCTTGAGGGGCAGGTGCCGGTACACGGCGGAGGCGGTGAGGGTGGCAGAGGAACCGGGCGCCACGCTGACGGACGAGACGGCGCTGCCGCCGTTTTTCACCGTGATGGAGTCAGGCGTCTCAATGGCATGGACCGTGGTGGAGCCGCTCTTGCCCCGGTGCTCGGCGGTGACCGTGATATCGCAGGCGTATTTGGGGGTGGTCAGCACATTGCCGTCCAGCACTCCGTCATCGGCGGAGAGTTCAAAGCTCTGGTCCGCCATGGGGATGTAGTTGGTATCCACAGCGGAGGCGGAGATGTTAGCCTTGCTGCCGGCGAGCACATACTGATTGTCCGCCTGGACATAGAAGTGGTCCAGCTCGTCGGAGGGCTCGCTGGTGGCCACCAGGAAGATCTGGTTGCTGACGGAGCGCTCGCTGCCGCCGGAGGGGCTGTTGACCGTCTTTGCAGCGGTGGAGTCCGGCTCGGTGACCGTCATGGTGGTGGAGCCGCCGCCGTCCAGGCACAGCGCCGTCACGCAGCCCAGCTCAATGAGCCGCTGGGCCACCTGGGTCATGGTGGCGCCGATGGAGTAGCCGCTCTGGCGGCCGTCGATGGTGTAGAACACCAGCGTGCCGTCGGCCTTCTGGCCCACGGCGGTGCGGGGCTCGGCGCCGGCGGGCAGGCCGGACACCACGGCGCCGTTTTCCACCAGGGAATAGAGGGCACCCAGGGCATACTGCACGTCGTTCCACGCCTCGCTGGAGGCGGTGGCGGTCAGGGTGATGGTGGAGCCCACGGGGATTCTCCGCAGGGCGTCCACATAGTAGCTGTTGGACTGGGCGTTGGCGGAGAGCACCACCTGATTTTCCCCGATGGGCGTGGCAGCGGAAGTCTCCCGCACCTCGTCCACCGTGACCACCAGCGGCTCATTGAGCCCCAACGTGCCCTGCTGGATGGTGCACAGCACGTCCACGCCGGCCTCCGTGGTGCCGGTGGTGTGCTTGGCGTTGAAATCATAGGTATAGAGATAGATGCCGCCGGTAGACACACGGGCCTTGTTGACGCCGGCCAGCTGGCGGACCACTTCCGTGGAGTAGCCGGAGTCATCCACCACCGCATAGCCCAGATCCGCGGAGACCTTGATGGCGGGCTTGCCCATGACGGCGGTGCCGTCAGAGCGGAAGCCGATGGCATAGTAGCCGCCGTCGCTGCTGCGGATCTGGCCCCCGGTCATCACCAGGCCGATGGGAAGGCCGGTGCCGAAGTTGAAGAAGTCGCCGTTCATGCCGGCCACCACCCGGTAGCCCTGGCTCTCCAGGGTCTTGGCGGCGGTAGAGATGGTGTTGCAGGCGGTGAGCACGCTGCCGTATGTAACCACCGGTGTGACGGACTCGTTGGGTGTGTAGGTAATCAGGTTTTCTGTCCGCAGATCGGAGTAGCTGCTGCTCCAGAATACATTGGTGGACAGCTGCGTTTGCTCATTGAGCAGCGTGTCCTGAAAGAGAAGATCCTCTCCCAGGGCCTCCGACGCGGCGGCGCTGAGTCCCATGGAACAGGCCAGGGCCGCTGCAAGGCACATGGACAGAGTACGGCGCAGGATTTTTTTCATGACAAGCCTCCAAGCAGATTCCGTGTATGGTAAACATAATATCTAACAGGATAGCACATCCCGCCGGCAAAGTAAACGGAAAAGCGAAAACAATTCCTGCCAGTCCATACCGTTTTTTCTTTCCAGACGGATTCCCGGGAAAAAAGTTCCCCGGAGCGGACACTCTTGTCAAACCGGGCCGTCCATATTACAATGGACCCATCAAGATCAAGGAGGCGCGTCCATGGAACAGATGCAGTATGTGTGTCCCAAGTGCGGCTGCCAGCACTATGAGCACGACCAATTCCAGGCCACCGGCGGCAACTTTGCCAAGCTCTTCGACATTCAGAACAAGCGGTTTATCACCGTCTCGTGCGCCAAGTGCGGCTACACGGAACTCTACCGTGCCGCCGGGGACACCGGAATGGACATTCTGGACTTCCTGCTGGGCGGCTGAGAGAGGCGGTGCAGAAATGAAGGTACAGGTAGACGCCAAACGCTGCATCGGCTGCGGGATGTGCGCGGCGGCAGTGCCGGGGGTCTTTGCCGTGGAAGGCGGCGTATCCGTGGTGCGTGCCCAGCCGGAGGGGGCCCAGGAGCGCCGGGTCTTCGACGCGGCCAACGGCTGCCCCGTGAATGCCATTTCCATCACCCGGTAACGCACAGGGCAAGGAAAAGCGGAGGAGACTTTTGTCTCCTCCGCTTTTTGTGCTCACAGCTCCACCCGGAAGTCCCCCCGGGCAGCGGCCTCCGCCCGGCGGCGTTTGTCCTGGGCCAGGGCGTCCAGCATGCCGCCGATGATCTGATTGGACACCAAAAAGCCCTTGGGCGTCAGGTGCCAGCGGCCCTCCTCTTCGCAGGCGTAGCCGTTTTGGCGGCACTGCTCCAGGAAAGGGAGGAAGCAGGAAAACCGCCGGCGGAACCGCCGCTCGAACTCTCTGGGGTCCAGTCCCCGGCTCAGCCGCAGTCCCAGCATGATCCACTCCGTATCCCGCTCCAGCGGCGGAATCTGCTCGCTCTCGGAGAGCATGGGGGCGCCCGTCTGCACGCCGCGGATATACCCGTCCAGGTCCCGGGCATAGGCGTAGCGCACGCCGCCGAAGTCCGAGTGGGCGCCGGGGCCGAACCCGGCGTACTCGTCCAGATTCCAGTATTTGAGATTGTGCCGGGACTCCTTCCCGGCCCGGGCGAAATTGGAGATCTCGTACTGGGCGTAGCCCATCTGCTCCAGAAACTCCACTGTGTAGAGGTACATGTCCGCCTGGGCGTCATCGCCGGGAAGGGTGAATGCCTCCCGCTGCCGGAAAAGGGGCGTGCCCTCCTCCACCTTGAGCCCGTAACAGCTCAGGTGCTCCGGCCCCAGAGCCACAGCAGCGGAGAGGTTCTCCTGCCACCGCTCCAGGGACTGCTCCGGCAGCCCGTAAATAAGGTCCAGGGAGAGGTTTTTGATCCCCGCCCGGCGCACGGCCTCCACCGCCGCGGCCGTCTGGGCCTGGGTATGCACCCGGCCGATCCGGGCAAGCTCCTCGTCACAGGCGGACTGCATGCCCAGCGACACCCGGTTCACGCCGGCTCGCCGCAGGGCGCGCAGGGCTTTCCAGTCTCCGGCGGAGTCGGGGTTCGCCTCCAGGGTAATCTCCGCGTCCTTGGCCACACGGTACTTTTTATGGATGGTCTTGAGGATCTTCCCCAGACGGGCCGGCCCCAGATAGCTGGGGGTACCGCCGCCGAAATACACCGTATCCACCATATGTCCGGCGGCAAAGGGGGCCGTCTCCGTCAGGTGGGCGCACACGGCGGCAGTGTAGTCGTCCATGCGCGATTCCTGGTGGGGCAGGGAGTAGAAGTCGCAGTAGATGCACTTTTGCTTGCAGAAGGGGACATGGATATACAGCCCCAAAGGTTTTCTCTCAGCCTTCATTGGATCTCCTTTCCGGACACACTTCCCGGCAGTTCGGGGAAGTCAAGGATTTTGCGGATGCTCAGGCCGTAGATCACCGCGCTGACCAGCGGCCCCAGAATATCGGACACGGGTTCGGCGTAAAAGACGCTCCTGGCGCCGAAGGCCGCCGGCAGGGCAAACAGCGCCACAAAATACACCGCCTTGCGGAAGGCGGAAATGGGCAGGGAAAGCTGCACCAGGCCCATGCCGGTGACGCCGTCCACCAGGGCGTACTGGAGGCCCAGGGGAATGATGGCCAGGGTGCAGACCTTGATGGCGTCGAATGCCTCCGCGGCCAGAGCGGCATCACCGGTGAACAGGCGCACGAACAGGGGACCCGCCAGACGGGCCAGCAGGAACAGGATCGTCACATAGCCGATGCACATGAGGATGATGTACTTTTCCGCCTGGAGGATGCGCTGGCGGTTCCGGGCGCCGTAGTTGAAGGCCAGAATGGTCTGGGTGCCGGCGGAGATGCCGCCCAGGGGCATGGTCACCACCAGCATGAAGCTCTGGGCGATGGTGGCGCAGGTGATGAGCCGGTCGCCCATCTGCGCCCCACCGTAGCGCTGGAGCACGGCGTTCATGGCGATAATCATCACGTTGTCCACGGCGATAATCAAAAAGGGCGTCAGACCCGTCAGCAAAATCCGGCCCATAAGCCGGAGCCGGTAGCCGCCGAAGCTGATGGGGATGACGGCCCGGGGGCCGAAGAGGAAATGGAGCACGTACACACAGCTCATCATCTGAGAGACCACCGTGGCCAGCGCCGCGCCCTCCACGCCCATGCCCAGGCCGAACATGAACACCGGGTCCAGCACGATGTTCACCACCGCCCCCAGCATGACGGAGATCATGCCCTTTTTGGCAAAGCCCTGGCAGATAATGAACTGGTTCATCCCCAGAGACAGCAGGTTGAAGACGGTGCCGGCCAGATAGACGGTAAAGTAGGCCTTGGCGTAGGGGAGGGTGACGGAGCTTGCCCCGAAGGCCAGCAGCATGGGCTCCCGCAGGGCGAAAGCGGCCCCGGTCAGCACCGCGGCGCACACGCACAGCATCAAAAAGCTGTTGGAGAGGATGCGCCGTGCCTCCTCCGTTTTGCCCGCGCCCATGCGGATGCTCATCAGCGGTGCGCCGCCTACGCCCACCAGCGAGGCAAAGGCGCCCATCATGGTCACCACCGGGCCGCAGACCCCCACGCCTGCCAGGGCCACGTCGCCGATGAGGGGCAGATTGCTGATGTAAATGCGGTCAACGATGCTGTAGAGCACGCTGACGAACTGAGCCAGCATGCTGGGGATGGCCACCCGCACCACCAGCGGACGGATGGGGTCGGTGCCCAGGTTATTTTCCAGTTTCATGGTTTTCTCTCCGGTATCACACACAAAAATCAGAGGCCGTCCCCGCGGACGGCCCCCTCATTATAATACGAAACAGCGGCTTTGCAACCCCCAGTTTTCCCCGCCCTACACGCCGGCAAGGTCGAAGTCCGGGGTGTACTCCTCCTTTGCGGAGGTGCGCTCCTGGGTATAGCCGTCGGTGATGCCGCAGTTTTCCATATACGCCACCGCCGCCCGGTACTCTGCCGCCGTCACATGGCGGGCGAGGTTTCCCTCGGCGCCGGGCTGTGGCGTATACTGGCTCATGAGGGAAAAGAGTACCTCTCCGGGGGCAAAGTGCTCCGCTATCCAGTCGATGCACCGGCGGGTGTTTTCCAGCTCCCCGGGCAGCAGCAGATGGCGGATGAGGACGCCCCGTGTCAGCCGGCCGTTCTCCATCACATAGGGCCCCGTTTGGCGGTACATCTCCAAAATTGCCTCCGAGGCGCGGTCAAAGTAGTCCGCCGCGCCGGAGTACCTCCGTGCCGCGTCCGGGAGGGCATACTTGAAGTCCGGCAGGTACACCTGTACCTTGCCCTCCAAAAGGCGGATGGTCTCCGCCTTTTCATAGCCGCCGCAGTTCCACACCACCGGCACCGGCCATGTTTCATCCCCCAGAGCCTCCAGAATGGCCGGGGTGAACTGGGTAGGCGTCACCAGGTCGATGCAGGCGGCCCCCCGGTCGATGAGCTCGCGGAAGATCTGCCGCAGGCGCTCCACAGAAATGGGTTTTCCAAACCCCTCCCGGGACAGCACACCGTTTTGGCAGAAACAGCAGCGCAGGTTGCACCCGGAGAAGAACACGCACCCGGCACCGTGTTCGCCCACCAGGCACGGCTCCTCCCACAGATGGAGCATGGCCTTGGCCACCACCGGCGCGGCGGGCTGGCCGCACACGCCGCCCGCCTTGGTTTCCGTCCGTTCCGCCCGGCACTCCCGGGGACACAGGGTACAGATCATGGCTCGTCCACCCGGAAATCCGGCCCCAGGTCGCCGGCCATCCAGTGGCGGCGGCAAAGGCCGATGTACTGGTCGTTGGCCCCCAGCACCACCTGCTCGCCCTCCTTGAGCACCTTGCCCGTATGATCGAACCGGGCGTTGAACGTGGCCTTCTTGCCGCACCAGCAGATGGTCTTGACCTCCTCCAGCTTGTCCGCCATCACCAGCAGCGCTTCGCTGCCGGGGAACAGGTCGCCCTTGAAGTCCGCCCGCAGCCCGTAGCACATGACGGGGATATCCAGGTCATCCACCAGGCTCACCAGGTACATGACCTCCTCCCGGGTAAGGAACTGAGCCTCGTCCACGATGACGCAGGCGTTTTGCTGCAGCTCCATGACGCTCATGCTCTGCAGCTCGTCAAAGTAAATGCACGGGTACGTCAGCCCGATCCGGGAGACCACCATGTGGTCCCCGTCCCGGGTGTCCATCCGGGGCTTGACCAGCAGCGCCTTTTGTCCCCGTTCCTCGTAGTTGAACCGGGCCATCAGGGCGTTGGCCGTCTTGCTGGAGCCCATGGCCCCATATTTAAAGTATAGCTGTGCCATGAATCAGTTTTCTCCCTCGTGTTGGTTTTCCTGCGCCTCGCCGCGCAGAATGTCATTGTCCCATGTCTCCTCCGGCTCGGGAAGGTCTGCCACCAGCTTGCGGCAGTTCCCGCAGGTCCAGGCGATCTTGTAGTCGCACCAGAAGGTGCCGTCTCCCCGGATGTACAGGGCGTCTTCCGCCAGCCGCAAAGCGCCGGGGCGCTGGCGCACTAAGCGGACGTAATCCCGCCCGCCGCACAGGTACCCCACCTCCATCTCCTTGCCGCACCAGGGGCAGGGGATGGGCGCGGGCGGTGTCTCTCTCCGGGCCTTTTTCTCCTTGCGCGCCTCGTTCCAGGCCCGCAGCTCATCCAGAAGGCTCCCGGCATCCGTTTCCTTCTCCGTCTCTTCCTCCCGGAAGGCGGGGCGTCGCTTGTCCGGGTCCATGTCCCAGGGGTCTTCACTTTTTTTCCAAAAGGCCACGGTCATTCCTCCTTGCCGCGTCCGGTCTGGTCCACATGCCGGTCAAACCCCTCGCCGGTGCGCCGGGGCAGAAAGGAAATGGGCTCCGGCGTGGGCCCGCCATGATAGTATCGCCACAGCCACAGCAGGCACCACCCCAGCTTTCGCAGCAGCAGCGCCAAAAGGGCAATGAGCGCCAGGTTAAGAAGCTCCATGACCGTCCTCCCCGTCATCGTCCACTTCCTCGTAGTCCACGGTGTACACCGGCCCGTCAAAGTCCGGCTCTTTGGACTGCGAAGCGCCTCCGCCGCCCCGCCGGGACCGCCGCCACAAATAGATCACCACGGCAATCACCAGGATGGGCACCGCCAGGCGCACCAGTATCATGAAAATCCCCAGCAGCATCCGAAAAATGCCCAGGGGAAGGCCGATCAGCCATCCCATTGCAAATGCTCCTTCCCTTCGTTGCAGACCCAGCCCACAGCGGGCGGGTACGTCTTCTTTTCAAATCGGGGATCGATTCCCCAGGCGGCGGCAATGTCCAGCACATCTTCCTCTCCCGGCCCGCGCGCCGCCGCTTCCCCGGGCGGCAGGGCAAAGGCGTCGAATCCCAGCGCCTGTTCTTCCGGCGTCAGGGCACCCACGTTCCAGGTCACCGCTCCGTCCTCCTGGCAGTATGCCCGCACGCACCGCCCCGCCTCATATCGTGCCCAGCAGTAGGAAGAGGACACCCGGTGGCTGGCAAAATACTGCACTCCGGGAAACTGCGCCGCCAGGGCCTCCAGCGCCTTTCGCCGGTATGCCAGGGAGAAAAGGTCCCCGCCGATCACCAGCACAAAGCCGTCCAGCGGCGGGGAGAAAAACAGCCCCCCACCGCTTTGGGCACAGCAGGAAAGTCCCGTCTTCCAGTTTGCCGGTGTCAATTGCCGGCAGTGCATGGCACCGGCCGCCTCTTGGGGATCGCCGCACCGCACCGCCAGCCAGGCAGTCTTATAGCCAAAGGGACCCGGCGTGTCCGGCTTTGGGGAAAGCTCCGCCGGTGCCTGCCCGGACGGGTCAATTGCTTTCTCCCTGTCGGCCGCCCGACGCTCCGCATTGCGAAGCATCCTCCATCCTCCCGCCCCCATCATCACCAGCAATGCCGCCAGGAGCAGCAGGAACAAGGCGTCCTCCACGTTCATTTTGTCTCCTCCAGCAGCGTCAGCGCCTGAGCATAGTACCGTTCAAAGGCCGAGGGCACGGCCCGCTGTCCCAGCTCCGCCGCGTCCAACCACGCCCAGTCCGCCGGTCCCTGGCCTGCGACCTCCAGAATGTAGCCGCTCATGCGCCATTCCACATGGGTGAAGATGTGCTTGGCATTCAAACGGCTGCGCCAGTTCTTCACCGTCAGGCCCCAGGCCTCCGCCGCCATACCGGCAGCAGCTTCATCCAAAACACCCTCCACGTTGGGAAATTCCCACAATCCCGCCAGAAGGCCCTCCGCCGGGCGTTTCCGCAGGGCCACCCGGCCCTGCCGCAGCAGCAAAAATACCGTTTTCTCCTCCACCCGGCGGGGCTTTTTCGCTGCCTTTACCGGCAGCTGCGCCGCCGTGCCCCGCTGCCGGCCCAGGCACAGCTCCGCCGCCGGGCAGAGCATGCACGCAGGTTCCCCCGCCGGAGCGCACACGGTGGCGCCCAGCTCCATGAGGGCCTGGTTGAAAACGCGCACGTCCGCCTCCGCCACAGGCATGGCGGCGCGCACCGCCTCCGCAGCCGCGCGCTTTACCGCCGGGGAGGTGATGTCCCCGTGGTCGTCCGCAATCCGTGACGTCACCCGCAGCACATTGCCGTCCACCGCCGGTTCCCGGCGGCCAAAAGCCGCCGAGGCAACCGCCCCGGCGGTATAATCTCCGATGCCCGGCAGAGCCCTGAGTCCTGCCGGCGTGTCCGGAAAGGCCCCCAGCTCCACAATCTGCTTCGCCGCTTTCTGGAGGTTCCTGGCCCGGCTGTAATAGCCCAGGCCCTCCCAGAGCTTCATCAGCTGCTCCTCCGGCACCGACGCCAGCGCTTCCACCGTAGGCAGCGCCTCCAAAAAACGGGTATAGTACCCCACCACCGCCGCGACCCGGGTCTGCTGGAGCATGATCTCCGATACCCAGATGGCGTAGGGGTCCCGGGTGCGCCGCCAGGGCAAATCCCGGGCGTTTTGACGGTACCAGTGCAAAAGGGGCTCCCGCAGATCCGTGAGAAGCTTTTCCATTGTCAGATTCAGTTCACTCATGGTATGATTATACCATACCCCGGCCCCACTGCCCACCCCCCGGACGCTTTTTTTCATCCCAGGGCTTGACTTTCCCCTTTCTGGAAGGTATATCATCCTCTCAGAAAGGAGGACACGGCCTTGAAAATCAACGAGGTGGAAGCCCTGGTGGGCATCACCAAGAAAAATATCCGCTTCTATGAGTCGGAAGGGCTGCTGTGCCCCCGCCGCAACAGTGAAAACGGCTACCGGGACTACGGCGAAGGCGAGGTGGACACGCTCCGGCGCATCAAGCTTTTGCGCAAGCTGGGCGTACCGCTGGAGGAAATCCGGCAGATGCTCTCCGGCAGCCACACGGTGGGAGACGGCATCCGCCGGCATCTGATCTCCCTGGAGCGGGAGCGCGCCAACCTCCAGGCGGCTATCCGCTTTTGTGCAGCCCTGACGGACTGCCGGGAAAAGCTGTGCTGCCTGGACGCCCGGACACTGCTGGAGCAGATGGAGCGGATGGAGCAGGAGGGAGCCACGTTTATGGACAAGCAGAAAAACGACACAAAGCGGCGCCGCTATATTGCGCCGGTGGTGGTGTCCTGCCTGACGGCGGTGCTCATGGCCGGCTGTATCTGGCTGATGCTCTGGGCCTATGCGCAGGACCCGGCAGATGCGCCCCCGCTTCCGCTGCTGGCGCTTCTGGTGGCCATTCCCGGCGCAGTGGTGCTGGGCGTGATTCTGGCGCTGATCTGTCGGCTGCGGGAGATTCAAAAAGGAGAAGAAGACGATGCAAAACAGTACTAAATCCGCCCGGCGCAAGGAGGCCATCCGCACCACGGTGCTCTGCGGCGCGGTGCTGATTGTGGCAGCCATTGTCACCATCTGGGCCCAGCGCACTTTCTGGCCCGAGGGAATCCTGGCCCGGATGATGCCCTATATGGCACTTTTGTACATTCTGCTGCTTCCCGCCCTGGGCATCAGCCTGCGGGCCAAGCTGCGGCGGATCGACGAAGAGGAGGAACGCAAACATGAAGCTTCTGACGATTGAGACCATCCCCGGCCAGTCCTTCGAGGCACTGGACACGGTCAAGGGCACGGTGGTATACAGCAAAAACATCGGCCGGGACTTTATGGCCGGCATGAAAACCCTGGTGGGCGGAGAGATCGCCGGCTACACAGAGATGCTCAACGAGGCCCGGCAGATCGCCACCAAGCGCATGGTGGACGCCGCCGAGGCTCTGGAGGCCGACGCAGTCATCGGCCTGCGCTATGCCTCCTCCTCTGTGATGCAGGGCGCCGCGGAGGTCATCGCCTACGGCACGGCGGTGAAATTTCTATGATCCGGGCCACATTTCTGGACCACAGCGGCTTTCTGGTGGAGCTGGAGGACGTGTGCCTGCTCTTCGACTGGTGGAAGGGCTCTCTGCCGCCCCTGCCGGAAAAGCCCCTGGCGGTCTTTGCCAGCCACCGCCATGAGGACCATTTTTCCCCGGCCATCTTCTCTCTGGCGGATGGGACAAGGCCCATCCGGTTCCTGCTGGGGCGGGACATTCACCCCACGGAGAAAAACCGGGCCCGCTGGGGCCTGACCGACGAGACGGCTTCCCTGTGCCGCTTCCTGGGCGGCAATGAGCGGGTGGAGGCGTTTCCCGGCGTGACGGTGGAGACGCTGCCCTCCACCGACGAGGGCGTGGCCTTTGTGGTCAGCGCCTGCGGCTGCACCGTCTACCACGCGGGAGATCTCCACTGGTGGCACTGGGAGGGAGAGGACAAGGCCTGGAACCGGAATATGGAGGTCAACTTCAAGCGCTTTCTTCAGCCCCTGGCCGGACGGCATATCCACCTGGCCATGGTGCCCCTGGACCCCCGTCTGGAAGGAGCCAGCGACTGGGGCCTTCAGTATTTTCTGGAGCTGACGGACACCCAGACGGTGCTGCCCATGCACCAGTGGGGCAACTTCGGCCTGACGGAGCAGTTCTGCGCCCGGCATCCCGATCTGGCACCTCACCTCTGTCCCATCACCGCTCCCGGGCAGAGCTTTACTTTTCCATCCGTGTGAAACAGCGCAAAAACAGCGCCGGGCAAATGCCCGGCGCTGTTTTGTTTTTATTTCAGGAGGAGGCTCCGCCCTGAAGCGGCAGCAGCCATCCGCCCTCCTGGGGCGGAGTGTCTGTGGCCGTCAACTCCACGGCAAAGTCCGTGTCGGCAGCGGCCTGACTGACCCGGTCGGCCAGGGATGCAGCGTCGGCCGCAGAGGCGGCAGCGTAGATTCGGTCCACCCGGGGCGCCACCTGAGCCAGCGTCAGCCCGGACGAAGCGTCGCTGCCCTGGGTAATCACCTGGGCGGGCAGCTCCACCGACAGCGTCACGTCATAGGGGGCCAGAGCCGCCTGCATCTCGTCCAGGAACGCGGCCAGATTCTCCTCCAGGGCCGTGTCGCCGTAGGCGATCTTGTTCAGCTTGCCCTCCGTGGGATAGCTCACATCCGTCAGCAGAATCTCGTCAAAGCCCATGTCCGCCAGCTCCTTGGCCAGCGAGCAAAGATACTGCCGTGCGGCGGGCTTGGCGGGGTCCAGCCACTGGCTGTTGTTCCCGTCGTAGAAAATATAGCCGCCGGTATTCTTCAGTCCCATGCCCTCCACGTCGCTGTTGGCGGCAATGGGATCGTGGAAGCAGGACAGCCGGGCAATGGCATGGGTATCCGAACCCAGCAGGGCTGTCAGAGCGCCGGCCGTGCCCGATTGAGTGTGCACCGCACCGCTGACGGCGGAGGCACTGTCATAGTACACATGGCCGGCAGCATCCTTCATGGTTACCGCCACCGCGTTGCACTCGTGCCCCGTGTAGGTGCCGCCTGTCAGCATGGCCGCATCCCAGCCGGTCAGCGGCGTATCCGCCACCTCCATGGCCCGGACAGCCTGTGCGGGTGTCTCCTGAATCACCAGGTTCACGTTCTCCTGCTCCTGGGGCTGCTCCTGCTGAACATCCTCTTCCGGCAAAGACAGGTGGGGCCTGCCGCTCTCGTCATAGACCAAATAGTCTTGCAGCCGGATAAAGATCACCGAGGCCACGATCACCAGTATCAAAACGACCGCCAGTGCGATCTTGCCCTTGGAGCCCCGTCCCCGGTAGCTTCTGTATCCTCTTGCGCCTGCCATGCGCTCACCTCGCTTTACCGCAGTGCCGAATTCTTATCCCTCCAGCGCCATGATCTTGTTGACCCGGCGCTCGTGACGGCCGCCCTCAAACTCCGTGGACAAAAAGACCTCCACCATGCGCTCGGCCATGTTCTTGCCGGTGAAGCCCGCGCCGATGGCCATCATGTTGGCGTCGTTGTGACGGCGGGTCATCTCTGCCTGGAGGCAGTCGGCGCAGTGGGCGCAGCGGATGCCCTTGACCTTGTTTGCGGCAATGGAGATGCCGATGCCGGTGGTGCAGATAACGATGCCCCGGTCGCACTTGCCCTCCGCCACGGCCCGGGCAGCGGCAGCGCCGAAGTCGGGATAGTCACAGCTCTCGGTGGAATAACAGCCGAAGTCCTCATAGGTATGGCCCAGCTTGTCCAGTACGCCCTTGACAAACTCCTTGAGCTCATAGCCGCCGTGGTCACAGCCTAACGCGATCTTCATGGTGAAAGCCCTCCTGTTTTTCATGATTTTGCAGGGATATTATATGCCCGCAGGCCGAAAAAAGTCAATCAGAGTTCATGCCACTGGGGCTTGCCTGCCTCGAAGGTGCAAAAACGCTTGAAGCCGCAGGACTTGAGCAGCGCCTGCCCGCTGCGGATGGCGCAGCCCACATAGGCGGGCGCGTGGGCGTCGGAGCCCAGGGTGATGATCTCGCCGCCCATGGAGCGGTAGAGCCGCAGCCACTTCTCATCCGGCAGGGGCGTATGTCCCCGGTTGGTGTTGAGCTCGATGCCGCAGCCGTTTTGGATCAGGGCGCGGAAAATGTCCTCGATCTCGCTGCCGAAAGCGTCAAACGATACATCCAGCCCCCGCTTTTCCCGGAAATACCGCAGCGGCAGCGTCAGGTGGCCCAGCACGGAGAACTTTCCCCACTTGGCCATGGCATACACGGACTCCAGATAGTCGGCAATGGCACGGCTCGCCGCGGCCTCGTCGGCCGGCGCGTAAACGCTCAGATCCCATGTCTCGTAGTTCCGGGAGAGCATATGGACGGAGCCGATGACAAAATCCAGCTGCGGTGCCGCAGCCATCATCTGTTCCGTGCGGGCGAAATCCCAGAACGCGTCGCCCAACTCTATGCCCAGGCGCATGCGGATGGTATCGCCCACCGTGTCCCGGGCCTGGCGGGACTCCTCCGTCAGCGCCTGCCAGTCATACGGCGCCACGGGAGGGCGGTGGGGCAGCCACTCCACCGGCTCCACATGATCCGTCAGGCAAATTTCATTCATACCCGCCGCCGCGGCCGCCCGGGCCATATCCGCCATGGGCGAGCCGGCGTCCGGCGACATGCGGGAGTGGGTATGATAATCAGCAAGATACATACCGCGCCTCACTTCTTGAACTTCTTGAAAAATTTCTTATGTTCTTCGTAATTTCCCTCGCCGAGGGTGGCGGCAAACTTCTTCAGCGCCTCTTTCTGCTCCCGGTTGAGGTTGCGGGGCGTTTCGATATAGACGGTCACATACTGGTCGCCCCGGCCCCGGCCGTTGATGGAGGGGATGCCCTTGCCCTTGAGGCGGAAGGTAGTGCCGGACTGGGTACCCTCGGGCAGGGTATACTTCACCTTGCCGTCAATGGTGGGGATCTCCAGCTCCGCGCCCAGTACCGCCTGGGTGAAGGTGATGGGCGCCTCGCACAGCACGCTGGTGCCCTCCCGGCGGAACAGCTCGTGGGGCCGCACGGTGATGGTAATGAGCAGGTCGCCGGCGGGGCCGCCGTTCTTGCCGGCGTTGCCCTGGCCCCGGATGGAAATGGTCTGTCCGTTGTCGATGCCGGCGGGGATGCTGGCCTTGATGGTCTTGCGCTTGCGGACGGCGCCGCTGCCCCGGCAGTCCGGGCAGGGCTGGTGAATGATACGGCCCTTGCCGCCGCACTTGGGGCAGGGGGAGGACGTGGCAAACACGCCCATGGGGGTCTGGCGCCGCACCTGAACGGTGCCGGTGCCGTGGCAGTCCGGGCAGATCTCCGGCGTGGTGCCGGCGGCGCAGCCGGTACCGTGACAGGTTTCGCACTGCTCCATCCGATCCACGGTCACGGCCTTCTCACAGCCGAACGCCGCCTCCTCAAAGCTGATGGCCAGCGACATGCGGATGCTCTCGCCCCGCTGGGGAGCGTTGGGATTGGTGCGCCGTCCGCCGCCGAAGCCGCCGCCGAAGAAGCTGCCGAAAATATCGCCCAGGTCGCCGAAGTCAAAGCCTCCGTCGAACCCACCGCCGCCTCCGGCGCCGAAGTTGGGGTCCACGCCTGCGTGGCCGTACTGGTCGTAGCGGGCCTTCTTGTCGGGGTTGGAGAGCACCTCGTAGGCCTCGTTGACCTCCTTGAACTTCTCCTCGGCCTCCTTGTCACCGGGATTCAGATCCGGGTGATACTTCCGGGCCATTTTTTTGTAGGCCTTCTTAATCTCATCCTCCGAGGCTCCCCGGCCTACGCCCAGAACCTCGTAGTAGTCTCGTTTCTGTTCTGCCATAGATTCAAACTCCTCGTCGTGTGGTGGTCAAAAACGCCACATAAGGGACAGGCGTTCCCCTGTCCCTTATGGCGTTATCAATGGCGCTTACTTGTTCTGGTCATCGTCGTCCACAACCTTGTAGTCAGCGTCGTAGTACTGACCGCCGGCGGCACCGCCCTGGGCGGAGGCATCGGGACCGCTCTGGGCGCCGCCCGCCTGGGCACCACCCTGGGGGTTGGCCTGCTGATAGAGCTTCTCACTGACGGCGTAGAACGCCTGGGTCAGCTCCTCGGTAGCGGCCTTGATGGCAGCGGTATCCTGGCCTTTCAGGGTCTCCTTGAGCTTGTCGATACCGGCCTGGACCTTGTTCTTGTCGTCTGCGGGGATCTTGTCGCCCATCTCGGAGAGGGTCTTCTCGCTCTGGTAGACCATCTGGTCGGCCTGGTTGCGGACCTCGACCTCTTCCTTGAGCTTCTTGTCCTGAGCCGCATACTGCTCGGCTTCCTTCACGGCCTTCTCGATGTCCTCCTTGGACATGTTGGAGGAGGAGGTGATGGTGATGTGCTGCTCCTTGCCGGTGCCCAGATCCTTGGCGGAGACATTGACGATGCCGTTGGCGTCGATGTCGAAGGTCACCTCGATCTGAGGTACACCGCGGCGAGCCGGGGCAATGCCGTCCAGATGGAAGCGGCCCAGGGACTTGTTGGCAGCAGCCATCTCACGCTCGCCCTGGAGGACGTTGACCTCCACGCTGGTCTGGTTATCGGCGGCGGTGGAGAAGATCTGGCTCTTCTTCACGGGGATGGTGGTGTTGCGGTCGATGAGCTTGGTGAACACACCGCCCATGGTCTCAATGCCCAGGGACAGAGGCGTCACGTCCAGCAGCAGCAATCCCTTCACGTCGCCGGTGAGGACGCCGGCCTGGAGGGCAGCGCCCATGGCCACGCACTCATCGGGGTTGATGCCCTTGAAGGGCTCGGAGCCGGTGAAGTTCTTCACAGCCTCCTGCACGGCGGGGATCCGGCTGGAGCCGCCCACCAGCAGCACCTTGGAAAGGTCGCGGGGCTGCAGGCCGGCGTCGGACATAGCCTGACGCACGGGGCCCATGGTGGCCTCCACCAGGTGCGCGGTCAGCTCGTTGAACTTGGCCCGGGTGAGGGTCACGTCCAGGTGCTTGGGGCCGTTGGCATCGGCAGTGATATAGGGCAGGTTAATGTTGGAGGTGGTCACGCCGGAGAGCTCGATCTTGGCCTTCTCGGCAGCTTCCTTCAGACGCTGCATAGCGACGCGGTCGGTGGAAAGATCCACGCCGTCGGTGCGCTTGAACTCGCTGACCAGATACTTCATGATGCACTCATCAAAGTCGTCGCCGCCCAGGCGGTTGTTGCCGGCGGTAGCCAGCACCTCGATGACGCCGTCGTCAATGTCCAGAATGGACACATCGAACGTACCGCCGCCCAGGTCGTAGACCATGATCTTCTGGGCCTGCTCCTTATCCACGCCGTAGGCCAGAGCCGCGGCGGTGGGCTCGTTGATGATCCGCTTGACATCCAGGCCCGCGATCTTGCCGGCGTCCTTGGTGGCCTG
>NZ_URDP01000035.1 GCF_900546705.1 uncultured Oscillibacter sp.
AAAGACACGGCTGGCTGCCGTGCCTTGAACCGTAAATATATTGTAATAGGAGGAGATCTCTGCATGGAACAAAGAGACCACAGTCAGATCCAGGCAGCACTCAGAAAACCCTTTGCCCCGGAGGATCTGGAATGGCGGCTTCAGCAGGCCTTCGAGGAAAAAATGCGCGGCATCGCCGTCCCCTATGTCACCAACCGGGCTATTCAGAACCGGCTGGACGAGGCAGTAGGACCGGAAAACTGGTACAACGACTACAAGCCATGGCACGGGGCGGGAAAAAAGGAGGCCCAGCTGTGCGGCATCGCCATCTACTTTGAAGGGCGCGGCTTCATCACAAAATGGGATGGTGCCGAGGACTCAGACATCGAGCCGGTCAAAGGAGGCCTGTCGGACAGCATGAAGCGGGCGGCAGTTCAGTGGGGCATCGGCCGGGTGCTCTACAATATGGACACCGTTTGGGTAAACATTGAAAAGAGGGGTAAGACCCATGTCATCAAGGAGAGCGAACGCCCCAAACTGGACAATGAATACCTAAAGATGCTACAGCGATTGGGGTTGACCCCGGCGCCGCCCTTCGGCACCCAGGCTCAACTGACGCCAACATCGCCAAGGGAAAGTCCGCAGACAGGACATATCCCGGCACCAGCCCAGCAGCCCCGGGAAACGCAAAGGCAGCAAGAAACTGTGTCCCCGCAGGAATCCGGCAATGTGGTGGATCTGCCTCAGCCGGCGTATGAGTACATCGTTGAGAGTTCCAATGTCCAGAAAGGCATGAGCAGCCAGTCCACTGCCGTTGTCCTCAAGGACGCCGAGGGGAAAACGACAAAGGCGTTTGCCCGTGGACTGCACGCGGCGCTGGTGCCTGGAACTGCCCTAACCCATGTAAAACTCTCCGTCAAGAAACAGGGCACCGTGGTCTTCTATTTCCTGGAGAGTTACGAACTGGCCGGCGGACAGCAGGCGGCGTAGAACGGAGCAAAATGTGGACCGGGAGATCAAATCCATCGACAATGTCCTGTGGACGCGGCGTGGAAAAATAATCGTTACAAAGACCGGCGTTTCATACACGCCCCCTAATCTTGAGAGACAGGAGGAAAATCTGTGAAAAATATCGGCAGTTTTCAAATCACCGGCATGACTATATCCGGGTTCAAGTGCTATGAGGAGGCTGCACATCTTACCTTCGGCAATCCCACGGTCATCACCGGCGGCAACGGCCGCGGCAAGTCCAGCATCGCCGATGCCATCGCCTTCGCCGTCACCGGGCTCCCCTTTTTCGGGGAGCGCGGGATCGACCGGCTGCACTGTGAAACAAATCCAAGCCTGATGGTGGCGCTGTATTTTGTGGATGGGGAAGGCCAGAACCATGAACTGACCCGCACCCGGCAGAAAAGCCGTATGACCATTACATACGATGGCTATGAGATCCGCCAGCACGATCTCAATGAGATGTTCGGCGAAAAGGATGTCTTCCTCTCCATATTCAATCCCCTCTATTTCATCGAGGAATTGGGGGACGATGGGAAGAAACTGCTGGAACGTTATCTGCCTGCCATCTCCCATGAGCAGGTTCTCGCCACCCTCTCTGAGAGTGTACGGGCCTCGCTGGAAAATGAGTCTATCCTCTCACCGGAGACCTATCTGAAACGGTGCCGCGAGGAGATCCGTGAACTGGAACAGAGCGTCATTTACTTGAACGGGCAGAAGGACCTGCTGGATACCCAACGCGCCAGCGGGACGGAGAACCTGATCTCGCTTAAGGAGCGCCGCGACGCCCTTATCAAAGAACGTGACATGCTGGAGGAAAAACGCTTTGCCGGCCTCGATCTTGCTGGTATGCAGGAGCGTCTGGTGGAATTGAGCGCCCGCTATGACGAAATGGCCAAAGACGGCGCCGGCGGTGTGGACACCACGGAGATCGACCGACGGCTTCAGGAACTCCATCGAAAGCTTGGCCAACGCGGTGCTGAGCAATACGCACCCAAGTACACCCGGCACATCGCGGAGGTTGCTGCCAAGGTCAAGGAACTGGGCGCCAAATACAGCCGGGAGGCGGCACTCCTCAAGGGCTTCCAGCCCGGGATCGTCTGCCCCACCTGCCGCCGTGCAGTGTCTGAGGCGGATTTGCGCACCGTGCAGTCCGGGATTAGGGCGTCCCTGGAGGCGATCACGGCAGAGGGCCGCGCGCAGAAAGGGCAGCTGGACGAATTGCAGGCGCTGGAAAAGCGGGCCGAGGAAACTTTCCTGCAATTTCAGAAGGACGATGTGACGCAGATCAGCCTGCAGATCGAGGAACTGAACCGGCAACGGGAAGGCGTGGAGGCCGCGCAGGCGGCCTCCCAAGACCGGAGAAAGAATGAGTTAGAATCCTTGCACAGCCAGATCCAGACCGTAACTGCGGACATTGAGTACGGCAATCTCTCACAGGAGGAATATGACCGTCTTGCGGAGTGCCGCGAATTGCTGCGGGAGTGCCAGGCTGCGCTGGATGCCACAAAAAAGGCGGCGCAGGCGGAGCCGGAGGACTACGGCGCCAAAATCGCCCAGGTGGAGAGCCTCATTCTGGATAAGAAGAAACTGCTCGCTAACGCCATCCTCTATGTGGGCAAACGGGCGGAACTGACCTTCTCTCAACTGAAGATGAACCTGGTGGAGATCGCTCTGAACGAGGTGGTTAAGTCCACCGGCGAGGTCAAGGATGTGTTTAAATTTACCTATGGTGGCCGCCGGTATGACCGGCTCTCCCTCTCTGAGAAGATCCGGGCTGGGCTGGAGGTGTCGGAATTGGTCAAACGCCTGACAGGGCGTAACTATCCCGTATTCATCGACAACATGGAGTCAGTGGACGAACTGACCAATGTCCGGCCCACAGGACAGATCATCATGGCAAAGTGCGTGCGCGGCGCGGCGCTGACTGTAAGACCTATGGGCCGGCCGCAGACACAAAAGGCCGCATAGACCCTAATCCCAGCAGAAAGGAGGGGAGCCTTTGGCCCGTGCCTATAACAAGATTCCCATTGTGGACGCCGCCAGACGGTGCGGGCTTGTCCTCGACTCTCGGACGCTCCGGCGCGACGAGGTCGAGGCGAGCTGCCCTTTCTGCGGAGACCACGGGCCGGGGAAATACCATTTGAGCCTCAACACCGTAACTGACCAGTATCGGTGTAATCTCTGCGGTGCATCCGGCAACAGCGTTTCGTTGTATGCCAGGTTCCACGGCGTGAGCAATAAAGAGGCGTATCAGGAACTGGCGAAGGACGGCAAGGTGTACCCTATGCCGTCCCAGCCAGATCCCCAAACACAGGAGCGCACGCCCCGGGCGCTGGAGGAGCGCCATGCGGTGTATGCAGAGATGCTGTCCTTCCTGACGCTCTCCGAACAGCACCGGGAAAATCTTCTGGAGCGCGGGCTGAGCAAGGAGCGGATTGATCGAAACGGCTACCGTTCCATGCCGGAGACAGAGGCGCAGCGCAGGCTTCTGGCAAAACTGGTGGGCAGCAGCTACGAACTTCTGGGCATTCCCGGCTTCTATACCCGGTACGGCCAGTGGACTCTTGCCGGGCCAAAGGGCTTTCTGATCCCTGTAAGGGACAAGAACGGGCTGATCCAGGGCCTGAAGATCCGACTGGATGAGGCCGATGCGCCCAACCGGAAATATCGCTGGCTCTCCAGCCGCGGAAGAAATATGCGTAACGGTACGCGCAGTTACTCCTGGATCCATGTGACCGGTGACTGCACGAGAAAGCGGGCATTTCTCACGGAGGGGCCCCTCAAGGGTGATGTGGCCAGTTTTCTGGCAAACGACGCCCTGTTCATCTGCACCGGCGGCGTCAACGCCATCAAGGGGCTCAGAGAGACCATCCTGGCTCTCGGTGTGCGCGAGGTCGTGGAGGCTATGGATATGGACCAGATGACCAATCCTCAGGTGCGCGGCGCTATTCTTACAATGCGCCGGGAGGTTCAGAAGATCCCAGGCATCAAATACTCAAAATATTCGTGGAACCCGGCCTATAAGGGTGTGGACGATTACCTCCTCAGCCGGGTATCCGCTCTGTAGACGAAGGCAATTACAAAATCTTATGTGATGCAAAAGGAGTTGTACATGAAAAAACAATGGACGAATTTTCCGGGGCTACATAACGAGCATATCGTTTCCCTGCACAAGGAGGCATACCTGAATAACCAGCGCCTGGCTGTTCAAGTCGTCGCCCATGATGGCGGCGCCGCCTCGCCTTACGCACTTGTCACCCGCAATTTCTCAGATGAGCCGATCAGCGGGCCTGCATGCAGTTTCTTCGATTCCAACAACTACGGATATATTCTGGATTGGATGCTATGCGAGGGAATCTGTACGCTGACGGGAAACTTTGTTGCCTCCGGCTACTGCGTCTATCCGGAAGTGGAATTTGACCTTGCTCTTTTGCAAGAAGGCAATGCCGGCAGCCGGGCGACTACGGCCCTTACAGCATGGACTGGGCAAGATACGCTGCCCCTTGGCTGACATGCCTTGCAGGCAGGCTCCGCCACGCAAATAAAACAAAACGAGGTGATCGCTTTGAACAACCGGATCTTAGTAAAGGTGTCCGCCTATGAGAGCAGCATTGCTTTCCGGACGGTCACCCCAAAACAAAAATCCCCCCACTGGTTCTATATTCTTCGCAGCGACTTGGAGAGACTCTGGAGGGATGGGAGCGTCATTACAAGCGATATCCACTCCTTTGCTCGACTTCAACACGATCGAGACAGAGGCGTCGTGTCTATCCGTTTCATCTGGTTGAACGCCGCTGGCGGTGATGATCTAACGGGGTGGGAACAGACAGTTTGCCTGCCCTGTGACGATCTGGCGGAATTTGCTGCCCGCAGTCCGGCGGATGCCGGGAAAAAACAGTGGAAGGCGCTCTCCCTTGAAAATAAAACGAGCCCCAGACTGGAATTTGTCGAGGCGGACAACCTCCGTGCGGCCTTGTCCAACAAAACGGTGCGCCGCCGGCTGGTGCGCTGCCTGCGGGATCACTTCAACTGGCCCGGTGCAGAACGGATCTGCTTTTACAACGATTTTTTGCCCTGCAGTTTTTTCTTCCAGGAGTTTCGGTCGGGCCGCCCAGGGATCTGCGGCGGTTTGATCCTGCATGACCACCAGGATTTGAGCAGGGCGTACTATTCCATACACACTTAAAAATATCGAGGAGGAATTGTTTTATGAATCAAAAGTATTTGCAGGGGATTTCCAGCAACATGGAAGGTTTGGATGACGCCGTCTTTTTTGAAGCGACTGCAGAAAACATCTCGGCATTTTTAGTTCAGCACAGGCTGGCTCAAATGAGCGCCATTGGAACGGTGGATGACAAAAGTTTTCTGACCGCCCGGATGGGGCTGATTGACATTTGCCCGGACCAGGAGTTTCTCTCGCAAAAATTGCTCCCGGTCTATTCCAAAATCCAGCTGGGTGTAATTCCCGCACCGCTGCTGGAAACAGTACCTAAAGAGGTGGCGCTTGCGGCAGAGTGCCCGAAGCCGGATTGGAACTACCTGCGCTGGGATGGGTATAGCGATGAGAAATATCGTGGGATCATCAATGGTAGCGCACTCTTAAAATTGTCCCACTACGGGGAAGAGGTGCCTCTTGAGTTGCAGGTGCGCTCGTATTATAACAACGGGGACCTGGCTCTGCTGCTGGTAGATTGGAGCGATGAGTTTCCTGAGCCGTGGGGCGATCTGACGGTTAATTTGGGATGTTCTCCAGAAAAGGACTGTGCCTTTGTGGATGTCAACGATATGGGCGAGAAGATCCTGCCCTGGATCGAGAAAAACGGGCTGGGGACCCCTACGGGTCGGACTCGGCGCAGCGGGTTTGTCACATACCCGGAATACCGGTTTGATGCCGATAGACTCCGGGCGCTGGACGACTATGGCTACCAGGAGTATTCCAAAAGATATGACAGAGAACACGGCCACATGGAGTGAAGTCCAGAAATCATGGAAAATTATCTACGCCGGCCGTCAAAGCGGCATGGGACGGTATACAGAGGGGTACTGTTCCCGTGAAATAATTCAAGGGCAATGCGTGCCTGTAAGCGGAAAAACAGAAGGAGGAAATCTACATGGATAATTTTGTTGACTTCAGTCATGTTATCGGTGCCACATCCGGCGAACACAGCAATATGTTGGGTAAGTTTTTATACTTCTCCCTTTCCAATGTCCTTGTGAACAAGCAGGAACTGCAGGAACTGTGCGATAGTCTTGGCATGGAGTGTTCTTGCGGGAAACGGCTGCCCGTGGTGGATGCCTTCAAAAGCGCCACCGGGGACATACGGGACCGCGTAACCGTACGACGGGACGGCACACAGAAATTCTATCAGATCTACTGCCGGGACAACAAGAGTACACGTGAAGTGATCTCCCGGGAATTGGTGAAGGAAACGGTGAACCAGCATACCAATCAGTATGAAAAACTGGCCAACATCCATTACGACAGGGCTGACCATCGGTTTGGCTATGACGACCTCTCCTACGATGACGATGTGGACGCCATGAAGTATTGCCGACAGGCCGAACGGCTTTTTGATCTCTACCAGACCTGCGCCAACCGCAAGCAGATTGAGACCATCTGCATGAAGTATCTGCGCGCAATGGATGCCACCAAGGTCAATGTCAACGGTCATGTCTATTTCGTGCCCCGGTACACAATGGATAAGGTGGTGGTGTTTGAGACATTCTTCGAGGAACTCAGCCGCCTGAACCGAAACAATACCCCGTTGTCCGTTAACAGCATCTATCTCATCGACGATGCCAAGCAGCGTGATAAGATGACCGAGGAATTCTATCTTGCGGTCAAAAAGGACATCATTCGTTACCAGGAGCGGGCGGACTACTTCATCCAGTCCGGTTGCAGTAGCCCTTCCACAATGGAACGGTGGGTCGTGAAGATCCAGGAACTGGAGGGAAAAAAGCGCCACTATGAGGACATCCTTCGCCGTGAGATTTCCGGCCTGGATGACGAATTTCAGTCCCTGCACCTGCTTTCTCAGGAACTGTCCCTGCGGGCGAGAGGACTCAGAGCCAAAAGAGCAGCTTAACAAGCCGCAGCCAAAAAGCGCGGGGAGGATTCTACCTCCCCGCGCCTCTTTTTTCTGCACGGTGCCTTCATATGATATGTGAGATGAGTCTTCAGTCCTGCTTCCTGCTGATGATCTGATCAGGAAACACCGATGCGTTAATCAAGGCGGCAGGATCAATCTCAAGAGCGTCCGCAATATTAAAGAACACTTCCAGAGAAAATCCATTGGCCACGCCAGGGGCTTCTATAGCACTGAGAAGCGAACGGCTGATGCCGGCCTGTTCCGCCAGTTTTTCCTGGGACAGGCCCCGTAATTTTCGCAATGCGGCGATTGCCACACCGAGTTGTATAAATCTGTCCCGGTTCTTAAAAGATACTTGTTTGCTCATGCCGTTAGACCTTTCTCGGAATTGTATCATCAATATTATACTTTTTCCACGGGTTATATGCTGTATTCAATGGTAAGCACTTGACTATAATGGTGAGCATTAGTATAATCATAGAAACAGTTGTTTCCTACCGGAAGCAATCATGACGGATCTTGTTCGGCCGCTATACACACAGTTGAATTGATAGCAGAGCCGGTGAGATTGAGGCGCCAGGATCCTATTGATCCTGGCGCCTTTTCTATGGAGGTTACCATGTTTGCAATCCTCGAACCATACACGGTAAGTTTTTTTGGTCACCGCCAGATCAACAGCGCACTCCAACTGGAGGAAACCCTTGAGCAAATAATTTCCCAACTGCTACAAACTAAAGAATATGTAGAATTTTTGGTGGGCCGGGATGGAGCGTTCGACCTGCTCGTTTCCGCCACGGTGAAGCGGTGTAAAAAGAAATATGGAGAACACAACAGTGCTCTGGTCTGGGTGCTACCATACTCAACGGCCGAGCTGCGGGATAATGAGGATGCCTTCTCTCGTTACTACGATGAGATTGAGATTTGTGAGGAAGCCGCACTGCGCCACTACAAGTCGGCCTTTCAGGTAAGAAACCGTAAGATGGTAGACCGCTCAGATCTTGTGATTTTTTATGTGGCGCGGAAGTCGGGCGGTGCTTATCAGACTATGAAATACGCAAAGAGAACAGGGACAACGCTAATCAATTTGGGAAAAATTGATTGACTGCCGAAGAAATATAGGCACTTACCTCGATGTTAAAATTATTGTCAGATGTTGTCGAGATAGGGTATAATTTGTGGTATAGGCGCCTTTGAAAGCAGCCGATCCGCCATTTTATTCCTGATACAAATAGAGTTCACAGTAGCGATCCAGGCAAGAGACAGCAGCAATTTTATGCAAATGGGCGGGGCGGCAATAAGGGCTACCCCGCTGTTTGCTTGCCAGAATATTCTGTGAGCAGCATAAGTGAGGTGTGCCAATGGAAAAATACGCGCTGTCTGTTTGTCTTGCAGCCGAATTGAATTATGAATTGAAAGCGATGCTTCATCAGCATCTGGTAAGATTGGATATTTGCGACTCCGTAGAAAGAGCCGAAGAGAGGATCAGAAAACAGCGCTTCTGTCTGATTATATTCAATACTACAGCACTTCCTGCAGGGCGGACACTGCAGGTCCTTGACTGGATGCGTAAAGTGAGCTATACTCCTATCCTGCTGCTCGCTCCTCCAGGAACGGAGGACGAATTAATCGCAACTGGCGCTGATCAATGTGTTTCCGCCGATGTCGCGTACAAGACAGTACTGTCAGCCGCCTTTTCCCTACTCCGCCGCTATCTGTTTTACGACCATTATGATGAAGTTTGGCCACTGGACACCGTAATTTACCGGAAGGGGATCGTCTTTGACCATCTGCGCCACCGGGTAACCTTGGACGGCGAGGAGGTACACTTCACCCCAAAAGAATACAAACTTTTACATTACTTTGTCAGGAATCCTGCCATCGTGATCTCCCCTGAGCAGATCTGCGACAGGATATGGGGCGTCGAGTTTGACGGGAACCGTGATGTTACCACTGTGGTTGCTGAACTGCGGCGGAAATTGAAGGACACCCGGGAGAAACCGATCTACATCAAAACAGTACACGGGTTTGGCTATCAATTTCTCCTGTAAGCGCTTCTCCCGTCGAAACTTGCGATATTTGAGGGGAAATCTGGGGGAAATACTGACAAAAACAGGGGAATTGTTGTTTATACTCTTCTTATTCATAGAATAAGGAGAGCATACCGTGAAACCTGTCCTAATCCATCAAAAAGAAATCGCTCTTTGTCGAAAGACCGCTGTCCCAGGTCAAGGGACAGCGGCCTTTTTGTTTTCGACAGGGATTGATATAATTCAAGAAAAATCTACAATTTATTTGGGCTCTGACATGAAGTTGCCCTCCCATAGCTTGTCAAAAAAAGCCAGTCTGCGCGAGAGACATACTATGGGGATGCCTGCGAAAAATGCTGTAATTTAGCGAAACTCAACGAGTTTTGCGATTTCATCGAACCTGGCCGCCGGAAAGGGGCGGCGACACTACATTGCCGATCCCCTCCGGTCGGTTTTCTGACTCCAATGACCAGAAAATCAACCGGAAAGGATCATATATGATGAATACTGATATGAAAAAACATGTGGTACAGCTGCTGGATACCTACCACAAGCGGGCCCGGCAGATTGCCGTTTTGCGTTATGAACTCTCCGCCCCGGTAAAGATTACGGAAGAAGAAATGATTGACACTCTTCAGTTTGCCCACCAGGAAGGGACTGGACACACGGAGGGACATATCTCCAATAAGACACCGTACATTGCACTGAACTACCGGGAAAAGGCCGGCCTTCTCAACGCTGAGGTTCTAAGCGAGATCTCCTTAGAGTTGATGGAACTGGAAAAAGAGCAGCAGAGGCTAGAGTATTATATCTCCCTGCTGGAACCCAGGCAGGAGCAGGTGTTACGCCGAACCTGTTTCGAGAAGGCGGCGCAGGAGGCAGTGGCCGAAGAACTGGGTGTCACAGTACGACGAGTCCAGGACATCAAGGCTCAGGCCATCAGCGAACTTGCGGAAATGTATGGCTTGATCACAGGGCGGAAATAAGCCGGTGGTTCGCTTCGCTTTTTCTGCGGGTAACCTTCGGGAAAAATGTGGGTGCAAGAGTCTTGCAACTTCGCCCGCCTCTATGGTATGATTAAGCTGTCAAAAAAGGAATACCCTCCGGGCCAAGGCTCGGAGGGTATTCCTTTTGACTATGATCTCAAATAGGAGGCACCCGCCGATGTGGTTCAGCGGGTGCCTCTGTGTTCTGCGATGAGAGGAGGGTTATGATGGCTGGGGGACACAGGAATGTAATGTTCGCAAATTATCCTGATGTTGTCTGTGTGGATCAGTTGTGTACGATGTTAGGCGGCATTGGGAAAAAGACTGCCTATGACCTGCTAAAAACGGGCGAGATACGCTGCTTGAAGATCGGGAAGTCGTTCAAGATTCCAAAGGTGTGCGTCATCGAATACCTTGTTGGCAGAAATGAGAATATTTCGCCGTAAGGATATAAAAATAAACCATCCCGAAGTGTTGAGTGGAGAGAACTAAGCATGGTATAATAAAAACTGCCATTGGCAGGAATGTTGTGCCGCTACAGTGAGGAGGTAAATTATGGTAGCGGGTCATCTGCAAATCAAAAAAGGCTATTATTACATGGTGCTGAACTTGAAGGGAGAGGACGGCAAGAGGAAAACTAAATGGCTGTCCACAGGTATTCAGGCTGCTGGAAAGAAAAATCTAAAGGCGGCGGAAACCATGCTTTTAGAAACCCGGCACAGTTATAAAGAGCCAATTGTCTGCACAGATGCGTCCGTCCGTATGAGTAGCGATATGCTATTTTCGGACTATATGTTGAATTGGTTGGGCATCATCAAAAATTCTGTGGAGGAGGATACTTATGCGGGATATGAGTCGAATGTAAAAAAGAGAGTTGCTCCTTACTTTGAGAAGGCAGGCGTGACCTTGGAGGAATTAACTGCTCTGGACATTGAGAACTTCTACAAATACTGCTTTAACGAACTGGGCGTCAAGGGTACAACCGTTGTGCGATACCACGCGAATATTCACACGGCATTGAAATACGCGGTTCGCCATGATCTCATCAAAGCGAATCCAATGGAAAAAGTGGACCGGCCAAAGTCGCAACACTTTACGGGGTCATTTTATTCTGTCGAGGAAGTAGAGCGACTGTTTGATGTTGTTAAAGGCGACCCTGCGGAATTTCCAATCTTGATGGCAGCGTTCTACGGTCTGCGCCGTAGTGAGATCATGGGACTTCGTTGGCAGGCAGTGGATTTTTCCAGCAATACGATCAGAATTGAACATACGGTAGTCGAATTCCGGGCAGACGGAAAGCAAAAGATTGTATCCAAGGATCGAATGAAGAATAAGTCCAGTTGTCGAACCATGCCACTGGTCCCACAGTTCCGGGAATTACTTATTCGTATGCAGGAGCGGCAAAAGAATTGTAGGGAGCTGTGTGGGAATTGCTACACAGACACTGACTATATTTATGTAAATGATCTGGGAGTCCCCTACAAGCCGAACTTTGTTACCCAACATTTTCGAATCGTGCTTCAGAACAATGGGCTCCGCATTATTCGCTTTCATGATCTCAGGCATACCTGTGCATCGCTGCTGTTAAAGAACGGTGTCTCTATGAAAGATATACAGGAGTGGCTTGGTCACAGCAACTTCTCGACCACCGCGAATATCTATGCCCACTTGGATACGGCGGCAAAGAATTCCTCCGCAGTGAAACTTAATGGTGTTCTCTCGATCCAACCTGGCATCCGGTCCAGCCTTTGAAAGCCACATGAGAAAGCCGATTTTGAGAGAGAACTGAGGAGAGAACTGTCTACAAAACGAAGAAATACCCGGCCTCCTGAAATCCAGAAAACCGAGTATTTTCAAGTGGTGCCGGTGGTGGGACTCGAACCCACACGGAGTCGCCCCCGGCGGATTTTGAATCCGCTACGTCTACCAATTCCATCACACCGGCAGGTGTCTTTCCGAAGCGTTCCGCGCCGCTCCGTATTTTGGGAAAATTCCTCACTCAATCCTGGCGACAGGAGAGAACTGAGGAGAGAACTCGGGAAAACCTAAAAAATAGTATAGCCCGAAACCCTTGAAAAATCAAGGGGCAACCGGGGATTCGCATTGGTAGACGAAGCGGCTTTTGAGTCCGTCACGTCTACCAATTCCATCACACCGGCGCAGTACTTGAATATTATACAGGAGCGGCGTGGGAAATTCAAGGGTGTTTTCAGAAAAAACAAAAATAATGAACGAAGCGTAAACTGCGGGGAAAAACGGAAGAAAACCCTACACAAACCGGAAAAGACGTGGTATCATATACAAGTTAAATTATGTGTATTTGCAAAATCCGGCAGAGAGGAGGCGCTGTGATGCGGAAGATATTGCTCTCGTGGCTGCTGCTGTTCACCTCGTTTTTTACCAGCGGCTGCGGCTTTACTATCTCTCCCCAGGAGCTTTACTGCCTGCCCAAGCTGCCCGCCGAGTACACCGAGCTGGACAACCGCATCAACGCCATTTTGTCCGACGGCGCCGAGTACGCCGCCCCCATTTCCGGCAGCAACATCCAGCCGGTGCAGCTGGAGGACCTGGACGGCGACGGCCAGGAGGAGGCGGTGGCCTTCTTCCGCAACGACGCCGACGAAAAGCCCCTGAAGATCTGCATTTTCACCGCCCGGGACCAGTCCTACGAGCTCACCAGCGTCATTGAGAGCAGCGGCACCGCCATTTACAGCATCAGCTACAACGACCTGGACGGCGACGGCAACACGGAGCTGATCGTGGGCTGGCGGGTCACCACCGACCTCCAGGCTCTGGTGGTCTACACCCTCAAAGACGGCGAGCCCGTGGAGCTCATGCGCAGCAACTACGTCCGCTACGCCGTCACCGACCTGGACCAGGATCACGTCCGGGAGCTGGTGGTGCTCCGCAGCGCCGAGGGCAACGACGCCGTGGCCGACTACTACACCTGGCAGGACGGCACCCTCCAGCTCCGGGGGATGGCCCCCATCTCCATCACCATGGCCGAGCTCAACCAGCAGGGCCGGGTGAGCGGCGGCACCCTCTCCGACGGCACCCCCGCCCTGTTCGTCACCGGCGTGGAGGAGGCCACCTGGTCCGTCACGGATGTGCTCACCTCCCGGGACGGGGACCTGACCAACATCACCCTCTCCGACGCCACCGGCGTCTCCGCCGAGATCGCCCCGTTCCAGACCCTCTACCCCATGGACATCGACGGCGACGGCGTCACGGAGCTGCCCCGGCCCGTCTCGCTGCCCATCCTGGAGGAAAACCAGATCGCCTACCAGCGCATCGACTGGTACACCTATGACGCCCAGGGCACTGCCGCTCTGGCCCTGAGCACCTTCCACGACATCGAGGACGGGTGGTACTTCCTCCTGCCCGACAGCTGGCGGGATCAGGTCATGGTCTCCCGGTGCACCGACTCCGACGAGGCGTCCGTCACCTTCTACATCCAGGGGGACGGCGGGCCGGAGCCCTTCATGGAGATCACCGCCATCACCGGCAGCAGCCGCAGCGTCAAGGCGGTGCGGGGCGGCCGGTTCACCCTCAGCCGCCAGGCGGAGACCATCTACACCGCCGAGCTGCTGGAGGCCAACAACCACTGGAGCGGCGGCATGACCGAAGACCAGGTGCGCTCCGCCTTCAGCCTCATTACCAAAGAGTGGGTATACGGCGACAACTGAGTGACTAGAAAGGAAACGCCATGAAAAAAGTTTTGGTTCTGGAAGACGAATCCAGCATCCGCAGCTTTATCGTCATCAACCTGCGCCGGGCCGGCTACGACGTCATTGAGGCCGAGACCGGCGAGGACGCCCTGGAGCGGCTCAAGGAGAACCCCGACACCAAGGTGGCGCTGCTGGATATCATGCTCCCCGGCATCGACGGCTTCGAGGTCTGCCGCCGTATCCGGGCCACCAACGCGAAAATCGGCATCATTATGCTCACCGCCCGCTCCCAGGAGATGGACAAGGTCACCGGCCTCATGACCGGCGCCGACGACTACGTCACCAAGCCCTTCTCCCCGGCGGAGCTGACCGCCCGGGTGGACGCCCTGTTCCGCCGGGCCGGCGGCGAGGACCCGGTCCAGGCGGGGGAGATCTACCAGCCCCCCTTCCTCCTCAACACCCGCAACCGCACCCTGGAGAAAAACGGCCAGCGGATCAAGCTCACCCAGGTGGAGTACTCCATCATGAAGGTGTTCATGGAAAACCCCGGCAAGGCCCTCTCCCGGGAGGAGATCCTGGATATGGTGTGGGGCCGGGACTACTTCGGCGAGCTGAAGATCGTGGACGTGAACGTGCGGCGTCTGCGGCTGAAGATCGAGGACAACGTGCAGAACCCGACTTATATCACCACCGTGTGGGGATACGGGTACAAGTGGGGCTTCTGAGAATCTGAGACGGCACGTTGTCCGGGGCCCCGCGGCGCGGGGCGGGCGGCCACGCCCGTACAGCGGCTGAATCAATACGAGCCGGGACAGCACCCGGCAAAAAAGAAAGGAGGCGCGGACCGGTGGCGGAAGAGCGCGCAAGCAAATGGAAGGCCCTCCGCATCCGCGGACTGCGCCAGCGGTGGGTGGTCAACAGCATCATGCCGGTGGCGGTCATGCTGGTGCTGCTGGTGACTCTTTTTTCCGTGGGCATCTCCAGCTATTACTACGGCACCATGCAGGACGGCCTCATGAAGCAGGCCCGGGCCGAGGCCGGTGCCTTCAATGACTACTTCATGGACAACGGCTTTGCCGAGTATTTGCAGCGGGCCACCCAGTCCACCACCAACTTCGAGGACAAGGACCGCATCGAGCTGCAGTTCCTCTCCAGCGCCGGGCGCATCCAGGTCTCCTCCACCTCCAGCCTGAAAAACGGCATCAAGCCCGGCACGCCGGAGATCGAGCAGGCCATCGCCCAGCAGGACTGCGTGGCTTTCCAGGGCCGGGACCCGGAGACCGGGGAGAGCATCCTCTCCGTCTCCGCCCCACTGACCTACGGCGGCAAGGTGGTGGGCGTGCTGCGGCTGGTGACCTCCCTGCGGGAGGTGAACCGCCAGATCCTGGTGACCATCGCCGTGGTGCTGGTGGTGGCCGTGCTGTGCATGACCATGGTGATCCTGGCAAACCTGCTGTTCATCAACGACGTGGTGGAGCCGGTGGCCGTGGTCACCGAGGCCGCCAAGCGGATCTCCGCGGGCACCTACGGCATCCAGATCGAAAACAAGTACTCCGACGAGCTGGGGGAGCTGGTGGACAACATCAACGACATGTCCCTCAAGATCGGGCGCAACGAGAAGATGAAAAGCGAGTTCATCTCCTCCGTCTCCCATGAGCTGCGCACGCCCCTGACCGCCATCAACGGCTGGGGCGAGACCATCCTGGAAGACCCCACCGGCGACCCCGAGCAGCTGCGCCGGGGCATCCGCATCATCCTCAGCGAGTCCCGGCGCCTTTCCACCATGGTGGAAGAGCTCCTGGAGTTTTCCAAGATGGAGGACGGCCGCTTCACCCTCCGGGTGGAGCAGGTGGACCTCCAGGCCGAGTTCGAGGACGCCATCTTCACCTACCGGGAGCTGTTCCGCCAGGAGGGCATCGCGCTGGAGTACGTGGACTGCGACGAGGAGCTGCCCTTCATCTCCGGCGACCCGGAGCGGCTCAAGCAGGTGTTCTGCAACGTGCTGGACAACGCCGCCAAGCACGGCGGCTCCGGCAAGCGGATCACCGCCTCCATCTGCCGGGAGGGACACGAGGAGGTGGTCCGGGTCCGGGACTACGGCCCCGGCATCCCCGAGGCGGAGCTGCCCTACGTCAAGCAGAAGTTCTACAAGGGCTCCTCCAAGGCCCGGGGCAGCGGCATCGGTCTTGCCGTGTGCGACGAGATCATCGGCCTCCACGGCGGCACCTTCACCATCGGCAACGCCGAGGGCGGCGGCGCTGTGGTCACCATCCGCCTGCCCATGAATCCGTAATCGAACATTCGTTTGCTTTTTGCGGACGGGTGTGATAAAATGCAACATTAGAAAGGAATCCACATGGCAGAACATCATTCCTGCGCCTTCCGCACCAGCATCGGCGGACAGGCGCTCATCGAGGGCATCCTCATGCGCGGCCCGGAGAAGGAGGCCGTGGTGGTGCGGGACCAGGAGGGGAAGCTGGTGGAGAAGGTGGAGCCCCTGCGCTTCATCAAGGACCGCTATCCCATCCTGGGCTGGCCTCTGGTGCGGGGCACCGTCAACTTTCTGGACTCCATGGTCCACGGCGTCAAGGCCCTCATGTACTCGGCGGACTTCTACCCCGACGACGAGGCCGCCCAGCCCTCCCGCTTCGAGCAGTGGCTGGAAAAACACATTCCCGGCAAAAAGCTGGAGAGCGCCGTGGTGGCCCTGGCGGTTGCCCTGGGCGTGGGCATGAGCATCTTCCTTTTCATGGTGCTGCCCACCATGCTCACCGGCGCCATCCTCCACTTTTACCCGGGCTTCCCCATGTGGGGCCGGAATCTGGTGGAGGGCCTTTTGAAAATCGTCATCTTCCTCATTTACCTGATCGCCTGCTCCCGGCAAAAGGACATCTACCGGGTGTTCCAGTACCACGGGGCCGAGCACAAGACCATCTTCTGCTACGAGGCGGGGCTTCCCCTGACGGTGGAAAACGTCCGGGTCCAGCCCCGGCACCACCCCCGCTGCGGCACAAGCTTTTTGTTCGTGGTGATCTTCGTGTCCATCCTCATCTCCAGCGTGGTGTTCGGCATCTGGCCCATCACCAACGTCTGGCTGCGGACGGCGGCGCACCTCATTTTGCTGCCGCTGGTGGTGGGCATCACCTACGAGTTCAACCGCTGGGTGGGACGCCATGTGCAGGAAAACCGGCTGGCCCAGATCCTGACGGCGCCGGGCCTCTGGATGCAGAACTTTACCACCAATGAGCCCGACGACTCCATGATCGAGGTGGCCATCCGCTCGCTGGAGCTGGTGCTGCCCTCCGAAAAGGGCAAGGACGCCTGGTAAGACAAGCGCATTTTTCTTCCAAAAAACAGGGATTTTTTGATACGGAGCGTAATATGGCAATCACATATAACAATTTGTATTTAGATATTCGCCAGCAGCTCCATCAGGCGGGCATCGAGGCCGCCACGCTGGAGGCCCGGGAGCTGGTGTGCTTCGGCACCGGCAAGAGCCGCCAGCAGCTGACGCGGGACGGGGGACTCTACGCCTCCCCGGAGGTGGAAAAGCGGGTGCGGGACCTGGTGGACCGGCACCTCAACGGCGAGCCGGTGGCGTACCTGATCGGGGAGTGGGAGTTCTACGGACTGCCCCTGGACATCTCCCGGGACGTGCTCATCCCCCGTCCGGACACAGAGGTGCTGGCCGCCCAGGCCATCGACTATGTCAAGCCCCTGGACGAGTGCCGGGTGCTGGACCTGTGCGCCGGCAGCGGCTGCATCGGGCTGGCGGTGGCGTCCCAGGCGCCCCACGCCCGGGTGGTGCTGGGGGAGTGGTCCGACGCGGCCCTGCGGATCTGCCGCCAGAACATCCGCCGCAACGGCCTCACCGGCCGGGTGGTGCCCATGCAGACCAACGCCCTGGAAAAGCCGGAAAAGTCCCTGGGGGAGTTCCAGTGCATCGTCTCCAACCCCCCCTACATCCCCCGCGCGGACATCGACGGCCTGGACGCGTCCGTGAAGGACTACGAGCCCCATCTGGCCCTGGACGGCGGCGAGGACGGCCTGGACTTCTACCGGGCCATCGCCGATCTGTGGCGGGACGCCCTGGTCCCCGGCGGACGGCTTTATTTCGAGGTGGGCATCGGCCAGGCGGACAGCGTCCTGCGCATCATGCGGTCCCAGGGCTTCGGCGACATCCAGGTGGTCAAGGATTACCATGAGATTCCCCGGGTGGTGTTCGGCACGCTGTGCACGGAGATCTGAACCGGGACGGAACAGAAGAGGAGAGAGGCAACTATGGCAAAGGAAAAGAACCCGGTGCCCACGGCGGCGCCGGCTTCCGACAAAAAGCGGGCCATCGACACGGCCATGGCCCAGATCGAGAAAATGTACGGCAAGGGCTCCATCATGCGCCTGGGGGACCAGACCAACCTGAACGTGGACTACATCCCCACCGGCTCGTTGGCCCTGGACGTGGCGCTGGGCATCGGGGGACTTCCCCGGGGGCGCATCGTGGAGATCTACGGCCCCGAGTCCTCCGGTAAGACCACCCTGGCCCTCCACGTGGTGGCCGAGGCCCAGAAGCGGGGCGGCGAAGTGGCCTTCGTGGACGCCGAGCACGCCCTGGACCCCACCTACGCCCGGGCTTTGGGCGTGAACGTAGAGGAGATGCTCATCTCCCAGCCGGACACCGGTGAGCAGGCCCTGGAGATCACCGAGGCCCTGGTCCGCTCCGGCGCCATCGACGTGATCGTGGTGGACTCCGTGGCGGCCCTGGTGCCCCGGGCGGAGATCGAGGGCGAGATGGGCGACAGCTATGTGGGCCTCCAGGCCCGGCTCATGAGCCAGGCATTGCGCAAGCTCACCGGCGCCGTGGGCAAGACCAACACCATCGTCATCTTCATCAACCAGCTGCGTGAAAAGGTGGGCGTCATGTACGGCAACCCCGAGGTCACCACCGGCGGCCGGGCGTTGAAGTTCTACGCCTCCGTCCGCATCGACGTGCGGCGCATCGAGACGCTGAAAAACGGCTCCGAGATCGTGGGCAACCGCACCCGGGCCAAGGTGGTGAAAAACAAGGTGGCGCCCCCCTTCCGGGAGGCGGAGTTCGACATCATGTACGGCGAGGGCATCGCCCACACCGGCGAGCTGCTGGATCTGGGCGTGAAGCTGGATCTGGTGCAGAAGGCCGGCTCCTGGTTCTCCATGGGGGAGACCCGCATCGGCCAGGGCCGGGACGCCGCCAAGAAGTACCTCCAGGAAAACCCGGAGGTGGCGGACAAGCTGGAAGCCGACATCCGTGCCAACTTCGACAAGCTCCTGAGCAATCAGTCCCGCATCGCCGCCAAGGCCGCGGGCCGGGCGGTGGACGTGAGCGCCGACGACTTCAAGGATGAGGATTGAGCGCATCACCGCCTCGGAGCGCAAGCGGGGGCGGGTGCTGGTATTTTTGTCGGACGGGGCGTGCCTGAAGATCACGGAGCAGGAGCTGCTGGACTTCGGCCTGCGCGCCGGCGACGAGCTGGACGAGGGGACCCTGGGGCGGCTGAAGGAGGCCGCCGGAGTGTCCGACGTGAAGGCCCGGGCCGCCGATCTGGTGGGCCGCCGGGCCATGAGCCGCCGCGACCTGGAGCGCAAGCTCCGGGACAAGGGGGCCAGCGAGGCCGAGGCCCGCTACGCCGCCGAGTGGATGGAGGCCATCGGTGCCATCAACGACGCCGACTACGCCGCCGTGCTGGCCCGGCACTGCGCCCAGATGGGCTACGGCCCCGGGCGGGTGCGGGAGAAGCTCCGGGAAAAGGGCGTGCCCCGGGAGCTGTGGGACGACGCCCTGGACGCCCTGCCGGACCCGGCTGAGCAGATCGACCGGTTTTTATCGTCCAAGCTCCGCGGCGGCGAGGCCGACGAGGCGGCCAAGCGGCGGCTGACGGCCGCCCTGGTGCGCCGTGGCTTTTCCTGGGGCGATATCCGGGCGGCCTGGAGCCGCCTGGGAGCGGAGATCACGGAGGCGTAAGACCGTCCCTGACCGGCGATTGTGCCGGTTTCCCCATAAAAAATGAGAAAACGGAGCGATTCTATGTCATATAACGTTGCATTCATCTCCCTTGGCTGCGCCAAGAATCAGGTCAACTGCGAGCAGATGATGGCCACGGTCCAGGCCGCCGGCCACACCATCCAATCCCAGCCCGAGGGGGCCGACGTGGTGGTGGTCAACACCTGCGGCTTTTTGTCCTCCGCCTGCCAGGAGGCCATCGACAACATCCTGGAGATGGCCCAGCTGAAAAAGGCGGGCAAGGTCAAAAAGATCCTGGTGACCGGCTGCATGGCCCAGCGGTACAAGGAGGACGTGCTCTCGGAGCTGCCGGAGGTGGACGGCCTGCTGGGCACCGGCAGCTACGACGACATCGCCCAGGCCATCGCCGAGGTCATGGAAAAGGGCCAGCGGCCCTGCCACCTGGGCAACATCCACACCGCCAACCAAAGCGGCGAGCGCATTTTGTCCACGCCCCCCTGGTACGCCTACCTGCGCATCGCCGAGGGCTGCGACAACCACTGCGCCTACTGCGTCATCCCGTCCCTGCGGGGCAAGTACCGCAGCCGCCCCATGGCAGAGCTCCTGGACGAGGCCGCCGAGCTCAGCTCCGCCGGTGTCAAGGAGCTGCTGGTCATCGCCCAGGATATCACCCGCTACGGCACGGATTTGAACGGCGAACACCAGCTGGCGGAACTTCTCCGGGAGCTTTCCAAGCTGGACTTCCACTGGATCCGGCTCCACTACCTCTATCCCAGCGACATCACCGACGAGCTCATCGACACCATTGCATCCGAGCCCAAGATCCTGCCCTACCTGGACATCCCCATCCAGCACTGCAACGACGCCATCCTCAAGGCCATGAACCGCCGGGACACCAAGGCGTCCCTGACCCACATCCTCACCGCCCTCCGGGAGCGCATCCCCGGCCTGGTGCTGCGCACCAGCCTCATCACGGGCCTGCCCGGCGAGGACGAGGCCGCCTTCGAGGAGCTGTGCGAATTTTTACGGGAAATGCGCATCGAGCGGGCCGGCGTGTTCCCCTTCTACCCCGAGGAGGGTACCCGGGCCGCTCTCATGGACCACGTGGACATGGAGGAGGCCAAGCGCCGGGCGGAGCTGGTAGTGGACGTGCAGTCCGACATCATCGATGCGTACAACGAATCCGTCCTGGGCAGCGAGCGGGAGGTGCTGTGCGAGGGCTTCGACGGCCAGGCCCAGATGTTCTTCGGCCGCAGCTACGCCG
>NZ_URDP01000036.1 GCF_900546705.1 uncultured Oscillibacter sp.
CCAAGCGGATCGGCGCCCACCTGCGCCGCTGCGGCGTGACGGTGGTGGAGACCCGGCCGGACGGTGCGGCGGTGTCTTTGGCGGAGCGGTGTGCCATCGCGAATAAGATCAAGGGCCTGGACCTGTTTGTGTCCCTGCACTCCAACGCAGCGGGCGGCAGCGGATGGTCCAGCGCCCGGGGCTGGAGCGCGTACCTCTACGGCGCCGGCGGCGAGCGGGAACAGGCGGCAAATACCATCGCGGCCTGGGTACGCCAGGTAGGCGTGACATTGCGCTCCGCGCCCATTGTCTATGACCCGTCTCTGTACGTCCTCAAGCACACGGTGGCCCCGGCGGTGCTCATCGAACACGCCTTCCACACGAACAAGGAGGATGTGGCAAACCTGCTGGACGATGCCTGGAGGGCCACAGTAGCCGAGGCGGAGGCCCGAGGCATCATGTATTACCTGGGGGCGGTTTGGGTGCCTGAGACGCCCCAGGAGCCCGCTGTGGACGAGGAGCTGGTGCAGGCGGTGGACGCCCTGGCGGCCGCCGGAGTCATTGACAGTCCCGATCGCTGGAAGGCCCTGGAGTACACGGATCGGAGCGTCCGGGCGCTGCTTATCAAGATGGCGGCAAAGCTCAAATGCTGACTACAATTTGACTACATTTTATTAACTATACTTGCCTTTTCTACACATTTATTTGCGGCTGAAAAGATTGCGTATTTGTTAATTTCTTTTGTTAAGAAATAAAGAAAAACCCTAGAATCGGGTGATTCTAGGGTTTTTTCTGGCGGAGAAGGAGGGATTCGAACCCTCGAGACCCTTTAGGGGCCTACATGATTTCCAATCATGCGCCCTCGACCAACTAGGCGACTTCTCCAAAGCGATGCAATTGTTTGCTGCCTCGAAGCGACAGCAGTGTTATTATAACAGAAGAAGCGGTAAAGTCAAGCCCCTTTTTCCACTTTTTTTAAAAAGATAAAACCGGAGGACCATTGCCCTCCGGTTTTATGCTCAGTGCAGCTCAGAGACGATGTTGTCCACCGCCTGATCCATGGCGACACCCAGCTTGTGCAGGCTTTTGCCTACCTGTGACTTCATGGAATGGCGGCTGGAGGCAGACATCATCCCCAGCGCGGCGCCGGCGGCCATGCCGGCGCCCATACCGACCCAAAATCCGGTACTTCCTTGCATCTTCAATCACTCCTTTGCGGCTGGGAGTAGTATTTCCGGCGATGCGCAAAAAAACCGCCGCCGCATTTGCCAAAATGCGGCGGCGGCGCTATAATGCGGAAAGAAATGATTTGACAATCAGGAGGCGCCTATGACGACCATCTATCTCATCCGCCATGCGGAAGCGGAGGGAAATCTCTATCGGATTGCACAGGGGCAGTACAACAGCCTGCTCACGGACCGGGGGCAGCGGCAGGTAGCAGCACTGGAGGCGCGATTTGCAGACATTCACGTGGATGCCGTCTACTCCAGCGACCTCTACCGCACCTGCGCCACCGCAGCTGCCATCTACCGGCCCAAGGGACTGCCGCTCCATCGCCGCACCGACCTGCGGGAGATCTGCGTGGGCGTTTGGGAGCAGCGCACCTGGGGCGATATCGCCCGCACGGACCCGGAACAGATGGAAAACTTCAGCCGCCATCCGGAGCGCTGGCAGGTGGAGGGCGGAGAGCCGCCTGCCCGGGTACTGGCCCGGGTGCGGGCGGCAGTGGAGGACATTGCCCGGAAAAACCAGGGGAAAACCGTGGCGGTCTTTTCCCACGGCTACGCCATCCGACTGCTGCTGGCGTCCCTTCAGGGATATACCATTGAGCAGCTGGCCAGTACGCCGGTGGGGGACAACACGGCAGTGTCGCTGCTGCGGGAGGAAAACGGCCGCATGGAAGTGGTGTTCCGGGATGACAACAGCCATCTGCGTACGGAGGCGTATCTGGCGGGAGAGAAGGGCGGAAAGCGGGCCAACGGCCTGGAGCCGGGGCTCTACTTTGAGCCGCTGCGTCTGCCGGAGCAATCCGCCTTTTTTGACCGGTGCGCGGCGGAGGCAGGCGTGCCGGGCTGTCCCGGGGAGACGGCTCTGGTGGGATACCTGAACGGGGAGCCGGTGAGCCTTCTGCAGATGGGGCCGGAGACCGGACGCATTGCCCTGGCCTGCGTGTGCCCCGGGTACCGGGGACGGGGGTTCGGCGTCCAGATGATCGGCCAGGCGGTGCAGCTGACCCGGAAGCTGGATGGTCAGACGCTGCGGGTGACTCCGGGAGAGTCTGCGGCCTTCTGGGAGACATACGGATTCCGACCCGGAACGCAGCCGGGGGAGCTGGAAAAGAGCATCGGGTTTGATCCGGCTTACCTGGCGCTGCCGCCTGCGGAGGTGTGAGCATTCTGTCTGCACAGAGATCAAGAACCACATATAAAAAGAGGGGCCGTGTTTACGGCTCCTCTTTTTTCTCTCTTGGCTCCAGGGCCCGGATGATCTGGGCGGTCAGCCGGGCGGTCATGCCCCAGACCGCGTGGCCCTGCCAATACCACACGGGTACCTCCACCCGGCCTCTGGCCCAGGGGTAGTCCCGGGGGATTCCCACCGCTTCGTAGGGAAAGTCCTCCGGTACCCGGGGCAGCAGGTCGTAGTACCACGGCTCCGGCGGGGTGGTCCGGAAAAAGGACAGCGGCGCGGTGAAGACCTGGGCTACCTCCGCCGGAGAGGGCCGCAGGGCGGCAAAGCCTGCTGGGGAGACCACTCCCAGCACCGGGCGGAGCAGGAAGCCCGCCTGATTGCAGATGAAGTCCGGCGTGCCCAGCAGTGTGATTTCCGAGGGGGGAATGGCCAGCTCCTCTTCCGTCTCCCGCAGGGCACAGGCCTCCGGCGATTCCCCCGGTTCCATGCGGCCGCCGGGGAAGCAAACCTCGCCGGGCTGGCTGAGCGCGCGTGCACGGACCTCGTAAAGAAGGTGCAGACCGTCCTCCCTCTCCACCAGGGGGCACAGGACGGCATAGCTGTGCCGCTCGCCCAGAAGCGACGGCGTATGGCCGTCGAACCGGCAGCGCAGGGTTTCCAACTCGTTTTTCATAGCAGCATGTTCAGGGCGCACCGGATGTTTTCAATGTTTACTGTCGGCACGCTGGGGGCATACTCCCCATCCAGGGACCAGGGCAGCTCCTCCTCCGTCTCCAGATGGAGGGAGGAGACGTGGCGGAACACCAGACCGTGGCTGTCGTACTGCTGGTTGGCCAAGCCCAGCACCAGGTTCTGGAGTTCCAGGACGTTGGTGGGGTTGGGGATCAGCAGCATCTCAAATTTCCCGTCGTCCAGCACCACCCGCTCCGGACTGAGCTTCATGAGCCCGCCGATGGAGGTGGAGTTGCACACGGCACCGAAAAGGTAGTCTCCGTCCAGTACCTCGCCGTCCGCTGTCAGGCGGATGTGGTAGGGGCGCAGGGTGCTCAGGTCCTTGACGCCCTCCAGAATGTAGGCAAAGTGGCCCAGAGCATTTTTAGCGGCCTGGGAGGCGGCGTAGGAGGTACGGGTGAAGGCGCCGAAAGAGGCCACATACACGAAATTGCGCTCGTTCCATCGGCCGATGTCCAGCGCCCGGGGGGAGCTGTGCAGCATGGCCATGGCGGCAGTGACCGGGTGGTCAGAGATGTGAAGACTTGCAGCGAAGTCGTTGGTGCTGCCCTGAGGCAGATAGCCAAGCAAGGGGCGGTGCTCCAGGCGCATGAGTCCGGCAATGACCTCATTGAGGGTGCCGTCTCCGCCGACGGCCACCACCAGATCGTAGCTGCCGCCCTCTTTGGCTGCCGTCTCTGTGGCGTCGCCGGGGGCAGTGGTCTTGTGGACGGAAATGAGGTAACCGGCCTCCGAAAAGAGCGCGATCACGTCAAACAGCGGGCTGCGGGATTTGTTGCGTCCAGCCCGGGGGTTTACGATAAACAGAAGCTTTTTTTGAGCCATAAAGAGCCTCCTGCGGCAGAAAACATAGATGTGAAATTTGTGTAAAGGACAGTATAGCACGGGAAAATGAGGATTGCAATTGCTGGGGGCGCCGTGTAGAATAAAAACATCGAAGGGATGGTGGCGATGAGACAGAGAAAACCGTATGTTCAACTGGGGCTGGCGGTCTTTTGCACGGTCAGCGCCATTTTGCTCCTGTACGATACGCTGTTCGGCGGAAGGGAGCTGCTGGCCATCTGGAACCAGCTGCTCATCGCGGTGGCGCCCATCCTCTACGGCGCCATGATCGCCTATCTTCTGGCGCCGGTGGTGAATTTTTTCGAGCGGAATCTGTTTTCCTCCGCAGTGGAAAAAGCCCATAAAAACGGCCTGCTGACGGCTCGCCTTCCCCGGGCGGCAAGTCTGCTTTTAACGTGGGTAGTCATCTGCATTCTGGGGTATCTGCTGGCCTCTGTTCTGCTGCCGGAGCTTTACAAGAGCGTTTTGCAGCTGGTGAGCAACATCGAAAACTACTATCTGGTCATTACCGGCTGGGTGGAGCATCTGCTGGAGACCAACCCGGATGTGGAGTCCTGGGCCATGACCCAGATCAACACCTACTATTCGGACATCCAGACCTGGCTGACCAAGGAGATGCTGCCCCAGGCCTCCACGCTGATGACGGCCCTTTCCGGCGGCGTGGTCAGCACGCTGGTGTTTTTGAAGAATCTGCTGGTGGGCATTATCGTCTCCGTCTACCTGCTGGCAACCAAGGAACTGTGTGCCGCCCAGGCCCGCAAGGCCGTCCATGGCCTGTTCTCCCGGGAGAATGTGCGCTGGGTGCTGCTGGGGACCCGGCGGGTGGATGAGATCTTCTCCGGCTTTGTCCGGGGCAAGTTGCTGGACTCGCTGATCATCGGTATTATCTGCTTTGTCGGCTGCTCCATTCTGAAATTCCCCTATACGCCGCTGGTGTCTGTCATCGTGGGTGTAACCAACGTGATCCCCTTCTTCGGGCCGTTTTTGGGTGCCATTCCCAGCACGTTCCTCATTGTGCTGGCAGACCCCATCAAGGGCGTGTACTTCGTGCTGTTCGTCCTGGCGCTCCAGCAGCTGGACGGCAACGTCATCGGCCCCAAGATCCTGGGGGACAAGACGGGCCTTTCCAGCCTGTGGGTCATCATCGCCATCCTGGTAGGCGGCAGTTTTTTCGGCATCCCCGGGATGTTTTTCGGCGTACCGGTATGTGCGTGTCTGTACAGCGCGGCGTCGTTTTTCATTGACAGCCGCCTGAAGAAGAAGTCCCTGCCCCTGTCTACCAAGGCCTATGCGGCAAACCCACCCGCCGGAAGCGGGGAAAAAGATTCCCAGGAACCCATGTAAAATTTCTGAAAGCTCTTGCAATCACAGAGGTGTTCGTGTACAATACAGCCTTGCGGGATGTTTGTTATAAAAATAACGACGTTTCCGCAGGGCTCTTTTTCAATCTGGAGCCATGATTCTGCGGGGCGGACAGCTTCCGCCCAACACTGACCCATTGCGGCAGTGATTTAAAGGAGAGAACCATGAAAAAAAGAGGATTGGCACTGCTTCTCCTGACGTGCCTCCTGTGCGCCGTACTCAGCGGGTGCGGAGATGGCAGCACAGATGAGACGCCGGAGGACCGGGCCGCAGCCAACGCCATTGCCGTTGGCATCGCACAGGACCTTGACGACAGTCTTGACCCTCACAAAACCGTGAAGGCAGGAACCAGAGAAGTGATGTTTAACGTGTTCGAGGGGCTGATGAAGCCGACCCCGGACGGAGATCTGATCCCTGCCGTTGCCGAGAAGTACACGATTTCCGACGATCACAAGACTTACACCTTCACCCTGCGGGATGGAGTGAAGTTCCACAACGGAGACACGGTGACAGCGGAGGATGTGGTTTATTCCATTGAACGCTGCGCCGCCGCCACTGAGACAGGCATCGTCCCGGTGGAGGCGTTTTCTGCAATTACGGACATTCAGGCGGTGGACGAGCGCACGGTGACCATTACGCTCTCCGAGCCCAGCAACGAATTCCTCTCTTACCTGACCACGGCCATCCTGCCGGCCGACTACGACCAGCAGGACACTGCCCCCGTGGGCACGGGCCCGTTCAAGTTCGTCTCCCGGACGGCCCAGGACTCCATTGTGCTGGAGAAGTTTGACGAGTACTGGGGCACGCCGGCGGCGCTGGACAAGGTGACCTTCAAGATCATCGAAAACGCCGACAGCCTGCTGATGAGCCTGCAAAGCGGCGCCATTGACCTGTGCGCCCATCTGACCAGCACCCAGGTGGCCCAGCTGGGCGAGGACTTCAACGTGGACGAGGGCACCATGAATCTGGTGCAGGCACTGTACCTCAACAACGCCGAGAAGCCCTTTGACGATGTGCGGGTGCGGCAGGCCCTGTGCTATGCCGTGGACAAGCAGCAGATCATCGATCTGGCCTTTGACGGCTACGGCAGCCCCATCGGCTCGAGCATGTACCCCGCGTTCGGCAAGTACTTTGACGACAGCCTGACCAACTACTATTCCTACGATCCCGACAAGGCCAAGGCTTTGCTGGCGGAGGCCGGCTATCCCGACGGGTTCGACATGACCATCACCGTGCCCAGCAACTACCAGCCCCATATGGACACTGCCACCGTGCTGGTGGAGCAGCTCAAGGCGGTGGGCATCAACGCCACCATCCTGCCGGTGGAGTGGGAGAGCTGGGTGGAGGACGTGTATACGAACCGTCAGTTCCAGTCCACGGTGGTGGGCGTGGATGCCTCCAACATGACCGCCCGGGCCCTGCTGGAGCGGTTTACCTCCACCTATGACAAGAATTTCATCAACTACAACAACGCGGACTACGACCAGCTGTTCGCCCAGGCCATCTCCACCTATGACGACGAGACCCAGACCGAGCTCTATAAGGAGATGGAGCGGAACCTGACGGCCAACGCCGCCAATGTCTACATCCAGGATCTGGCGGATCTGGTGGCGGTACGCAAGGGACTGGAGGGCGTGACCTTCTATCCCATCTACGTGCTGGATCTGTCCGGCATCCGCTATACTGCCTGATATGCGCGGCGGCAGAGACTCTGCCGCTGACGGAGAGGGGAGGCGAAGACCATGAAATACGCGGCAAAACGCATTGCCATGCTGCTGCTGACCATGGTCATCGTCTCTTTTCTCGCGTTTGCGGCCTTTGATCTGATCTCCGGCGACCCGGCCACGGCCATGCTGGGCACCCAGGCCACGGAGGAGTCCGTGGCGGCGCTGCGGGAGGAGCTGGGACTCAACCGTCCCATGCCGGTCCGGTACGGCGAGTGGCTGGCGGGCTTTTTCACGGGGAATCTGGGCACTTCTTACAGCTACGGCCAGCCGGTCTGGGAGCTGATCGCCCCCAAGGTGGGAATTACCCTGTGCCTGAGCCTTTTAAGTTTCCTTTTGATTGTGGCGGTGTCCATCCCCCTGGGGGTGCATGCCGCCGGACGGGACGGCGGCCGGCTGGATGCCCTGGACACGGCGTTCAACCAGCTTTGTATGGCGGTGCCGCCCTTTTTTACCGGTATCCTGCTGACGTGGCTTTTCAGCACCGTGCTGCATGTGTTCACCCACGGCAGCTTTCCGTCCCTGACAGCCAACTTCGGCGGCGCCCTGGAATACCTGCTCTTTCCCGCGATTTCCATCGCCATTCCCCGGGTGGCCATGACGGTGCGGATGCTCCGCAGTACCATCCGCCAGGAGATGGGACGGGCCTATGTGCGCACGGCCATCTCCCGGGGCAATGACCGCCGGGGCGTGCTGTACGGTCACGTGCTGAAAAACTCCTTGGTGCCGGTGGTGACGTTCCTGGCTCAGACCATGGCAGAGATCGTGGCGGGCAGCATTGTGGTGGAGCAGGTGTTTGCCATCCCGGGACTGGGGCGGCTGCTGGTGGCCTCCATTTCCAACCGGGACTATCCGGTGGTACAGGCCATCGTGGTGATTCTGGCATTCTGGGTGGTGCTGGCCGGAACCGCCGCGGATCTTATTAACCAGCGCATCGACCCGCGGCTGCGGCTGGGAGGTGGCGTATGAAGCGGATGAACGGATTCCTCCTGGCAGGGCTGATTCTCACCGGCTGCATCACCGCCATGATCCTGGTGGGCTTTTTCTGGACGCCCTATGACCCCAACGCCATGGATGGGGCAGCCAAGCTGTCCGGGCCGTCGCTGGCCCACTGGATGGGAACGGACAGCTTCGGCCGGGACATTTTCAGCCGGGTCATGCAGGGGGCCGGCACCACGTTTGCCATCGCGGTGGCCACGGTGGCCATCGGCGCCGTGTGCGGCACGGCAGTAGGTGCCCTGACCGGGTACTTCGGCGGCGTGGTGGACGAGGTGCTCATGCGTCTCAATGACGCCCTGACCGCTTTCCCCAGTATCTTGCTGGCCCTGGTTATCATCTCCGTGGTGGGGCCGGGCAATAAATATAATGTAGTGCTGGCGCTGGGCGTGGTATTCATCCCCAGCTTTGCCCGGGTGACCCGCACGGCCTTTGCCGCCGCCCGGGACATGAACTATGTCAAAAGTGCCCGCCTCATGGGCGCTTCCAGTGCCCGGATTATTGTAGTACACATTTTGCCCAATATCATGCCCGTTCTGCTGCCGGCGCTGACCATTGGATTCAATAACGCCGTACTGGCGGAGGCGTCCATGAGCTATCTGGGCGTGGGCGTGACACCGCCGGACGCATCCCTTGGCTATATGCTCTCGGAGGCACAGGGCATGTTTGCCGCTGCACCCTGGTATGTGCTCAGCACCGGCTGCACCATTGTGCTGCTGGTGTTCGGCGTGGGCCTCATCGGCGAGGGCCTCCAGCGCCGGAACAGGGAGGTGGCGTGATGCTGGAAATCGAGAACCTGCATGTGAAGTTCCACAACCGCACCCGGGAAGCGGTGGCCGGCGTGTCGTTCACCATCCCGGACGGGGAGATTCTGGGGCTGGTGGGTGAGTCCGGCTCCGGCAAGTCCGTCACCGCCATGAGCGTGGCGGGACTGCTGCCCCGCCGCCAGTGCGATTACTCCGGCTCCGTGCTGCTGGACGGAGAGGATCTGCTGCATATGGAACGTGCGCGTCTGCGGAAGATCCAGGGCCGGTGCATCGGTGTAGTGTTTCAGGAGCCCATGAGCTGCATGGACCCGCTGATGAAGATCGGGGCCCAGGTGGAAGAGGTGCTTCGGCTGCATACGGATCTGACGGCGCAGCAGCGGCGGGAAAAAGCGCTCTCCGCTCTGGCGGCAGTGGAGCTCCCTGACCCGGAGGAGGTCTATGACAAGTACCCCCACCAGCTCTCCGGCGGTATGCTCCAGCGGGTGATGATTGCCGCGGCCATTGTCATCCGGCCCAAGCTTTTGCTGCTGGACGAGCCCACCACCGCCCTGGACGTGACGATCCAGGCCCAGATCCTGGCGCTGCTGAAAAAGCTCAACGCCGAGTCCGGCATCTCTATGCTCTTTATCTCCCACAACCTGAATGTGGTGCGTAAGCTCTGCGGCCATGTGGCGGTGATGCAGCGGGGGGTTCTGGTGGAGCAGGGGGACACGGACCAGGTCTTTTACCATCCCCGCCATCCCTATACCCAGCGGCTGGTGGCGGCCATCCCCACCCGGCACCGAAAGGAGGAGCAGCCATGAACGAGGATCTGGTGCTCTCGCTGCGCCATGTGACCAGCGGCTACCGGGAGGGCAGTGTATTTCGCCGGGGTACCTACCAGGAGGTGCTCCACGACGTGACGTTCGATGTCCATCACGGGGAAATCCTGGGATTGGTGGGCGAGTCCGGCACAGGCAAATCCACCCTGGCCCGGACCATTCTGGGCATCGTCAAGCCGGATGCCGGTGAGGTGATCCACTACACCAAGCGTCCCCAGATGATTTTTCAGGACCCGTACAGCTCCCTGAACCCCGCCTATTCCGTGGGGTGGATTCTGGAAGAGCCCCTGCGGATCTACGGAAAGTACGACGCCAAGGAGCGCCGTCGGCGGGTGCGGGAGATGCTGGAGCGGGTGGAGCTGCCGGAGGAGTGCCTTGCGGCAAAGCCGTCGGAGCTCTCCGGCGGGCAGCGCCAGCGGGGGAGCATCGCCACGGCGCTGATTCAGCGGCCCAAGTTTCTTATTGCCGATGAGCCGGTCAGCGCTCTGGATGTGACCATCCAGGCCCAGATCCTGGAGCTTTTGCGGACGCTGCGCGCCGAGCTGGATCTGAGCTACCTGTTCATCTCCCACGATCTGAACGTGGTGTATCAGCTGTGCGACCGGGTGCTGGTCATGAAAGAGGGCCGCATTGTGGAGCAGGGCACAGTGGACGAGATTTTTGACAACCCCAAGCAAGACTATACCCGGCAGCTTCTGGCTGCGGCGGAATAACATGAAGCAATTCTTTCTCAGACATAAAAAATTGCATATTGCGCTGGCGGCGGAGCTGATGCTGCTGGCACTCTACCTTTTCTTCCGGCAGTTCCGGCCGCTGATGAACTTCCTGGCTGCCCATGTGACCGTGCCGCTGCGGCGGGGCATCGGCAGCATCTGCTATCTGGTGGACTTCTCCGTGGCGGAGGTGCTGTGTGTGGCCCTGGTGATCGCCGGGGTGGGATATCTCCTCTGGAGCATCGGGGCGGTATGCCGGGCCCGGGGCCACCGGGCCAGCCGGGCGTACAGCGCGGTGCTGGGCCTTGCGTGCGCGGGACTTGGGATCTATGTGGGATTCTGCTTCCTTCTGGGCATTGACAGCTATGCCGACGGCTTCCAGGAAAAGTCCGGCATTTACGCCCAGCCGGTGGAGGAAAGTGCCCTGCGGCAGGTAACGGCGTACTTCGCGGGTGAGCTGAGTGAAGCGGCCGGGAAGGTACAGCGGGACGAAAACGGCCTGTTTGCCGTGCCCCGGGAGGAGATCCTCGCGGGCAGCACCGATGTGTACGACGTGGTGGAGCGGCAGTTCCCGTTCCTGACCTTTGACGATCCCGGCGTCAAGCCGGTATACTTTTCCCGCATCCTGAGCGCTCTGGACTTCACAGGCATCTACTGCCCCTTTACCGGGGAGTCCAATGTGAACATGGACAGCCCCGCCTGCCTGCTGGGGTCCACGGTGGCCCACGAGCTGGCCCACCAGCGGGGCATTACCTCCGAGCAGGAGTGCAACTTTCTGGCGGTGCTCTCCTGCACCACCTGCGGTGACGACGTGTACGCCTACGCCGGATGGCTCATGGGGTATATCTACTTGGGCAATGCCCTGTACTCCGTGGACCCGGACGCCTACCGGACCATCCGGGACGCCCTGCCCCAGACGGTGCGGGCAGATCTTTCGGCCCAGAGCGCCTACTGGGATCAGTTCCGGGACAAGGCCGTCCGGAAGGTATCCAACCAGGTGTACGACGGCTTTTTAAAAAGCTACGGTCAGACTCAGGGGATCCGGTCCTACGGCACGGTGGTGGATCTGCTGGTAACCTACTATCAGGACAAAATTTAAAAGGAGCGCCGTAAGGCGCTCCTTTTTTTGCGCGTCCCCCATCGGGGGCGCTTTTATTTCATCAGCTCGCACACCAGATCTGTGTAGCCGGAGGGGTCTTCCAGAGGAAGGCCTGCGATGAGCAGCGCCTGGTTATAGAGCAGCGCGGCGTACTTCTTCGCCTTCTCCGGATCGGCGGTGACGGCGGATTCCAGCGCGGCAAAGGCGGGATGCTCCACGTTCAGCTCCAGGATACGGTCGGCATGGATTCCGGAGTCCGGCTGCACCGCCTGGAAGTATTTCTCCATCTCGAAGGAGAGCCCTTCCCCGGCGGTCAGGCACACGGGATGAGACTTGAGGCGGGTGGAGGCCTTTACCTCCTTGACCTTGTCTCCCAGGGCCTCCTTGACGAAGTCGAAGGTGGCCTTGTGGGCGTCCTGGGCCTCCTTGGCCTTTTCCTTGGCACCCTCTTCCACCTCCTGATCCAAAATGGAGCGGAACTCCTTTTCCTGGAACGTGTGGAGGATCTGGGCGCAGAACTCGTCCACTTCCTCTGTGAAGTACAGGATCTCGGTACCCTTGTCCTTGAGAAGCTCCGTCTGGGGGAGCTTGTCGATTTTGTCGGGAGTCTCACCGGCGGCAAAGTAGATATACTTCTGGTCCTCGGGCATCCGGGAGACGTACTCGGCCAGGGTGACGGGCTTTTTCTCCGTGGAGGAGTAGAACAGCAGCAGGTCGCTGAGCAGGTCCTTGTGGGCGCCGTACTCGCCTACCACGCCGTATTTGATCTGGCGGCCGAAGTTCTTCCAGAACTTCTCGTAGCCCTCCCGGTCTTCCTGCAAAAGCTTCAGAAGGTCGGCCTTGATCTTCTTTTCCAGATTGGCGGCGATGATCTTCAGCTGACGGTCGTGCTGCAAAAGCTCACGGGAGATGTTCAGCGACAGGTCGGGGGAGTCCACCACGCCACGGACGAAGCGGAAGTGCTCCGGCAGCAGATCGGCGCACTTGTCCATGATGAGTACGCCGTTGGAGTAGAGCTGCAGCCCCTTTTCGTACTCCTTGGTATAAAAATCAAAGGGAGTGGTGCCGGGGACGAACAGCAGCGCCTTGTAGGTGACGGAGCCCTCCACGGACACGGGGATCACCCGCTGGGGATCGGCGTAGTCGTGGAACTTGTCCCGGTAGAACTTGTTGTACTCCTCTGCGGTTACCTCAGACTTGGCCCGCTGCCAGATGGGCACCATGGAGTTGAGAGTCTCCTCCTCCGTGTACGTCTCGTATTCGGGCTTGTCGTCGGGACTGCCCTCCTTGCGGCGGGTCTTGGAGACCTCCATGCGGATGGGGAAGCGGATATAGTCGGAGTACTTGCGCACCAGCTCCTGAAGCCGCCAGGACTCCAGAAACTCGCTGTAATTTTCGTCATCGGTATCGGGCTTGACGTGCATGATGATGTCCGTGCCCACACCGTCACGCTCACACTCGGTGACGGTGTATCCGTCGGCGCCGGAGGACTCCCAGCGCCAGGCGGTGTCGGAGCCGAACTTCTTCGTCACCACAGTGATGTGGTCGGCAATCATGAACGCGGAGTAGAAGCCCACGCCGAACTGGCCAATCACGTCGGTATCCTTGGCATCGTCGCCCACTTCCTGCTTGAACTTGTAGGAGCCGGAGGAGGCGATGACGCCCAGGTTGTTTTCCAGATCCTCCCTGTCCATGCCGATGCCGTTGTCGCTGACGGTGATGGTGCGCGCATCCTTGTCCACCTGGATGTGAATTGCGAAATCCTTGCGGTCCATGCCCACGGACTCGTCCGTCAGGGCTTGGTAGCACAGCTTGTCGCAGGCATCGCTGGCGTTGGAGATGATCTCCCGGAGGAAAATCTCCTTATGGGTGTAGATGGAGTTGATCATCAGGTCCAACAGCCGCTTGGATTCGGCTTTGAATTGCTTTTTTGCCATAAAAGACACTTCCTTTGTTTCTTTTTTCACAACGGCTCCAGTATAACACATTGAACAAAACAAATAAATGACCAATTTGTAAATTTCAGGATAAAGCAGTTGTGCGCCGCTGGTTTTGCGAGTAAAATAAGAAAAATAAAAAAACGGCGCGTGCGCCGGAAAGGAAGTTGTACACCATGGGAGTGTTCCGTCAGGCTGCAAATGCGATCACCCGGTTCATGTACGGACGCAACGGCGTCGATGCGCTGAACCGGGCGCTGCTGTGGGTGTATGTGCTGGTGTGTCTCATCCGGGCCATTGCGGCGGCCGGACTGCGCAGCCGCATAGGCGCAGCGGTCTGCGATGTGGCGCTCTGGCTTTTGATGCTGCTGATCTTCTTCCGCATGTTCTCCAAAAACCTCTACAAGCGCCGCCAGGAGAATCAAAAGTGGATGAACTGGTGGTGGGGGATCAAAAGCCGCGGCGCCGGCGCAAGAGCCCGCCATGCGGACAAGGAGCATCGCTATTTTACCTGCAAACAGTGCAAGACCATCTGCCGGGTGCCGGTGGGCAAGGGGAAGATCATCATCACCTGCCCCAAGTGCGGCGCCCAGATCCACGGTAAGACCTGAGCTGCCCGGCACGGCGGCACATATGATAAAAAGCTCCCGGAACTTTCGTTCCGGGAGCTTTTTTGCGATTGGAGATATGGACGGCAATCAGCCCTTGCACACGGGGACAATCCAGCCCTTGGTGTCGGGGATCTTGCCCCACTGCATGCCGGTCATGGTGTCGTAGAGCTTCTGGGTCAGGGGGCCGATTTTGCCCTCGCTGATGAACACCTGGTCGCCCTTCCAGTCCAGCTCCTTGACGGGAGAGACAACGGCGGCGGTGCCGGTGCCGAAGACCTCTTCCAGCGTGCCGTCATGGCCGGCCTTCATCACGTCGGCAATGGCCAGGGGGCCTTCCACCACTTCGTAGCCCCAGTCACGGAGCAGTTCAATGCAGCTGCGGCGGGTCACGCCGGGCAGCACGGTGCCGGTGCAGGCGGCGGTGTAGATCTTGCCGGAGATCTTGAACATGATGTTCATGCTGCCGACTTCTTCCACATACTTCTTCTCCACGCCGTCCAGCCACAGAACCTGGGCAAAGCCCTTTTCCTCAGCCAGTTCGCCGGCCTTGATGGAGGCGGCGTAGTTGCCGCCGCACTTGGTGAAGCCGGTCAGGCCGGGAGCAGCGCGGATGTAATCGTCTTCCACGTAAATGCGCACGGGGTTGATACCCTCGGCGTAGTAGGCACCGGAGGGAGAGCAGATGATGGCGAAAATGTAGGTGGGGCTGGCGTGCACGCCCAGGCCCACATCGGTGGCGAAGATGAAGGGGCGGATGTACAAAGAGGAGCCGTCCACATGGGGGACCCAATCCTTCTCAATCTCCACCAGAGCCTTGACTGCCTGGATGTAATCATCCACGGGGATGGCGGGGATGCACAGACGGTCGCAGGAGTCCTGCATACGCTTGGCGTTGCAGTCGGGACGGAACAGCTGGATGGTGCCGTCCACGGCGCGATAGGCCTTCATGCCCTCAAAGACCTCCTGGGCATAGTGGAAAATGACACAGGCGGGGTCCAGAACAAAGGGGGCATAGGGAACGATCCGGGCGTCGTGCCAGCCCTGACCGCGGGTATAGTCCATCAGGAACATGTGGTCAGTGAAAATTTTGCCGAAGCCCAGCTTGTTCTCGTCGGGCTTTTCCTTGAGGGACGTGCTTTTGGTGATCTTGATATCCAACATATCCGTAACTCTCCCTTGCATTGTGAATTGAAGCTATAAAAAAAGACTTCCGCGCACTCCTGCCGCAGACAGGAGAGGCGAAAGTCACACTTCCGTGGTACCACTCTCATTGCCGCCGGAAAGGGCGGCCACTCGAAGCCCCGATATCGGAGGGCGGCCGGTTTGCGTACTGGGCGAGGCTGTTCCGCAGACAGCTCCCGGGTGACTCCTGAGTGCTTTGCTTCCTGCCTTGCACCATCCGGCAGTTCTCTGTAAGCGCGGGCTCTCAGACATGTCCCGTTCATCGCATTTTCTGATAATTAATTATTTTATACGCTGATAGAAAGACAAAGTCAATGGTTAAAATGCACAGAAAGGACCGCCTGCCGGGGGAAGAAACCGGCGGCCCGGCAAAATGCCGGGCCGCCGCGTGTTTTGGTAAGAAAAGGTAAGAATCAGGCCTTGTGAATGCACGCGTAGCCGCGCCGGAAGGCCTCAATGTTCAGGGGGACCAGCTTGGCCTTGGCGCCGGTGAACATCTCCTGAATCATCTGCTCGATGGTCTCGGGCTTGAGGATGCCGGTGCCGGCCACATAAGCGCCCAGCATCACCATGTTGGAGACCTTGGGGTTGCCGATCTCGTCGGCGATGGTATTGCAGGGAATATAGTAGGCAGTCAGATCAGGACGGGAGACCTTGTCGGTAACCACGTCGCTGTTGACAAACACCTGGCCGCCGGGGACCACGCCTGCCTCAAACTTGGACAGGGAGGGTTCGTTGAGGGCGATGAGCTCGGTGGGATGGGCAAACACGGGGGAGCCCACGGGCTTGTCGGACAGCACCACAGAGCAGTTGGCGGTGCCGCCGCGCATCTCGGGACCGTAGGAGGGAGACCAGGTGACGTTCAGGCCCTCGGCCATGCCGGCCTCTGCCAGGTTCTTGCCGATGGCCAGGCCGCCCTGACCGCCGAAACCGGAAATGATGATTTCTTTTTTCATCTTATTTCACCTCCGCGCCGGTTTCCTTGATGACGCCCAGGGGATAGTAGGGAATCATCTTCTCCTCCAGCCACTGCTTGGCCTTCAGAGGCGTCATACCCCAGTTGGTGGGGCAGGTGGACAGCACTTCCACAAACGTGAAGCCCTCGCCGGCCATCTGCTTTTCAAAGGCCTTGCGGATGGCCTTCTTGGCCTTATTCAGGTGGGCGATGTCGGTAACGCACACCCGCTCGGCATAGACGCAGCCGTCCAGGGTGGAGAGCATCTCCGCCACCCGGATGGGCATGCCGGCCTGCTCCACGGTACGGCCCAGAGGGCAGGTAGTGGCCTTCTGGCCGATCAGAGTGGTGGGGGCCATCTGGCCGCCGGTCATGCCGTAAATGGCGTTGTTGACGAAGATGGTGGTGAACTTCTCACCGCGCATGGCGGCGTGGACGATCTCCGCCGCGCCGATGGAGGCCAGGTCGCCGTCGCCCTGATAGGTGAACACCGGCTGGGTGGGATGGGTGCGCTTGATGCCGGTGGCCACAGCGGGAGCGCGGCCGTGGGCGGCCTCCTGCATGTCGCAGTTGAAATACTTGTAGGCAAACACGGAGCAGCCCACGGGGCAGACGCCGATGGCGTCATCCAGAAGGCCCATCTCCTCCAGCACTTCAGCCACCAGCTTGTGGATGATGCCGTGATGGCAGCCGGGGCAGTAATGGAGCTCGGCATCCGTCAGGCCCTTGGTTTTCTGATATACGATTGCCATGTTACTGTGCCTCCTTCAGAGCCTTCTTGGCCGATTCCACGATTTCTTCGATGGTGGGCATGACGCCGCCGGCGTGGCCCAGGTAAGCAATGGGCTTCTGGCCCTCCACGCCCAGACGGATATCGTCGATCATCTGGCCGCCGGCGCTCATCTCCACGTCCAAAAATGCCTTGACGTGAGACTGGGATGCCAGCTCGTGCAGGGGCTTTTCAGGGAAGGGCCACAGCGTGATGGGGCGGAACAATCCGGCCTTGATGCCCTGGGCACGGAGCGTTTCCAGGGCGCTGAGGGCGATTCGGGCGGGGGTGCCGTAGGCGGTGATAATCAGCTCAGCGTCGTCACAGTCCTTCATCTCCCAACGGACTTCCTTCTCGGCGATCAGCTTGTACTTGGCCTCCAGGTCGGCGTTGTGGTGATCGCACTCCTCGGGGTCCATGTACAAAGAGTTGATGACGTTGGTGTGGTCACGGCCGTGCTTGCCGGTGGTGGCCCAGTCCTTGGGAGGCAGCTTGCGCTTGGGGATCTCATGCCACTCGATGGGTTCCATCATCTGGCCGATGAGGCCGTCGGCCAGGATGACCACGGGGTTGCGGTAAGTATCGGCGATGTCAAAGGCCTCCTGGGTGAAGTCCACAGCCTCCTGGATGTTGGAGGGAGCCAGGACCACGGTGCGGTAGTCGCCGTTGCCGCCGCCGCGGGTGGCCTGGAAGTAATCGCCCTGACCGGGCTGGATGGTGCCCAGGCCCGGGCCGCCGCGCATGCAGTTGACGATGACGCAGGGCAGCTCCGCGGCCGCAATATAGGTAATGCCCTCCTGCTTGAGGCTGATGCCGGGAGAGGAGGAGGAGGTCATGGCCCGCATGCCGGAACCGGCAGCGCCGTACACCATATTGATGGCAGCCACCTCGGACTCGGACTGGACAAAGACCTTGCCGTGCTGGGGCATATGCAGGGACATATACTCAGGCACTTCGCTCTGGGGAGTGATGGGATAGCCGAAGAAGCAGTCGCAGCCGGCACGAATGGCGGCCTCGGCGATGGCTTCGTTACCTTTCCAAAGTTCCTTTTCCACTGTTGATGACCTCCTTTTTCAGAACTTTTCCACGGTGATGATGGAATCGGGGCAGATCTTGGCGCAGCTGGCGCAGGCGATGCACTCCGAGATGTTCGTCACCGTGGCGGGATGGTATCCCTTGCGGTTGATCACCGTCTGATCGATGGCAACGATGTGCTTGGGGCACACGGACGTGCACAGCTCGCACCCTTTGCAGCGATCGGAGTCAAAGGTTACTTTCGCGGTCATATTGGATGATTCCTCCTTTTTTCCTCTTGCATGGTCATTCCCACGGCTTTTTCATTTGTATGGTAATCGGAAAAACAGGTTCCGACAGGTCGGACAGTTCCGGGGTGAACCGGTCCAGCGCCACATGGCACAGTACAGGGATGCCGGTCTTTTCGGACACCTGGGCGGCCAGTGCCGCACCCTTGCGGACCTCGGACGGGGTTGTCTCGCCGCACAGATGGGTGTTGTTAACAATGCCGGTACAGGTCAGGCCGGTGATGGATTCAATGGCCCGCAGGTACTCCACGGCGGCATCCGCCTGGCGGACCTCCGGACGGTTGGCGTTGAGCACGTAGATGAGCTGGTAGTCCTCCGAGACGATCTTGTCCCGAAAGCGGGCCAAAACCCGGGCGCCTACCGGATCGCCGCCGATGTCCAGCACGCCGGTAACCTCCCGGTTTTCAAGGATGGTCAGTAGCTCCGCAGGCAGAGCGGGCACGTCGGCATCGGTGCACGCCTGGGAAGAGGCAATCAGACGGATCCCCGCCTGTTCCAGAACCGCCTTGCGCTCCCTGGAGCGAAAATAGGGGTTGACGATATCCAGGTCTGCCAGCATCACCTGTGGCTTCTGCTGGGCCAGCTGCAGTGCCAGGTTTACGGCAAATTCCGTTTTGCCGGTGCCGTAGTGGCCGGTGATGATGGAGACGCGGTGGGTGCAAATATTCTCTGCCGTCAAGCGGGGATCGCCTCCTGTGGAAAAATTCTTTAATTCGGTGTTGTATTATTTTGTTACTTGTTGTATGATGTCATTGTACTCCCAAAGAAATATGATGTCAAGTGAATTCTGCCGGCTGCCGAAAGGAATCTGATGTGCGGCCGGCGAGGGCAATGGAGGGACCGGCATGGAGGAGACCAAAAAAGTCAAATTGTCGGAGCGGACTGCCGACCGGCTGTATGAGATGATCGTCGATGAGGGACGCTATGCGCCGGGATGCAAGCTGCCCAATGAAAACGAGCTCAGTGAGGCACTGAAAGTCAGCCGTACCACGCTCCGGGAGGCCATCTCCTTTTTGGTGGCCCAGGGGATTCTGGAGATCCGCCGGGGCCGGGGAACCTTTGTGGCCGAGTCGCTGCCGGCGGGCGGTGTGGACCTGACGGCGCTTTCGGGCCTGCGGTCCCGGGTACGGGCCAAGGACCTTTTTGAGATGCGCCTGATTTTTGAACCTGCCACGGTGGCCCTGGCGTGCCAGCGTGCCAGCGATGAGGAACTGGCCATGATCGCCAAGAAGGCAGAGCGGGTGGAGAAGGTAGCCGCGGCGGGCGGCGACTGGCCCCTGGCGGATCAGGAATTTCACTGGGCCATCATCAAGGCATCCCACAACGAGTATATGCGGCGGCTCTATCCCATCATCAACAGCGCCGTAGGGGAGATTATGCAGATCTCCCAGAACCGCCAGCACATGCAGGACACTGCCCTGGGAGACAACCGCACCATTTTGGAGTTTTTGCTCCAGCGGGATGAGGTGGGCGCACGGCATGCCATGAGCATCCATATCCGCCACCTGATCAACGTTTTGCGCACTTAACGAAAACTGTAAAATCTTAACAGCTGCCCTGGATTTTAGGGCAGCTGTTTTTTGTGCGCGGAACATGTGCGCCTGTATGCGGACTGTACACAGCACATGGACAACTTGCATAAAAAACGCAATGATAATTCATCTAAAATAACGAACGTTTTTTCAATTGTGCTGTGGTTTTCCTAACGAAATACACAACCCAGTTGGACTTATTCACAAATTATTCACAAAATTAACCGTTCCCCCTTAACAAAGTCTGAACAGGGGTGTATAATTGCTCCCGAAAGCAAAGGGGCAACTTTTAACGGTATCTTTGCGAACAAAGTGAAAACCTTAGCAAAGACCGGCCGGCCGTCCGGAGGGGGCGGTTCCGGCAGCAGAAAAGTCCGTTCCTTTTGCAGGGCCTTCTTCTTCAGCGGGAAGGAAGGCGCGGAAATAAGAAGGGAGCGTATTCAAGAAAAGATTCCTGTTCGCATTTCCCAAAAACGCCGGCTGTGCCGGCTTGCGGAGGACGGTTGATCCGGGGAGACCTCCGCATTCCCCAGCATTTTCCTCAAGAGTGAACTAGAAGGAGTGTGTGTTATGGCTACATTTGTTCTGGGTCTCGTGATTTTGTTCGTGGGCGCTGCCATTTACGGCAAGTTCTGCGAAAAGGTCTTCGGGCCCGACGACCGGGAAACTCCCGCCTTCTCCAAGCAGGACGGCGTGGACTATGTTCCCATGAGAGGCTGGAAGAACAGCCTGATCAACCTGCTGAACATCGCAGGTACCGGCCCCATCTTTGGACCCATCCAGGGCATCCTCTTCGGGCCCATCGCGTTTATCACCATCCCCATCACCAACATCATCGGCGGTGCTATGCACGACTATTTCTCCGGCATGATCTGCCTGCGTGACGGCGGCTCTCAGATGGCATCCATGGTCCGCAAGTACTCCAACAAGGGTGTGTACGGCGTGTACCAGGTGTTCTGCTCTTTGCTGCTGCTGCTGGTGGGTGCTGTGTTCATCTACACCCCCGGCGACATCGCCGC
>NZ_URDP01000037.1 GCF_900546705.1 uncultured Oscillibacter sp.
GGAGATAAGCGGGATCGAACCGCTGACCTCTTGACTGCCAGTCAAGCGCTCTCCCAGCTGAGCTATACCCCCAAGCCGTTTGTTCCCGTTCGGAACATGTGCTAGTATAGCAGGTAAGCCCCAGCTTGTCAACCCCGTTTTTTCTTTTTTTCACCATTCTTTACGGCTGCCGCAAAACGAAGGTCAGCGCCGCCGGATTGTGGTCCGACCAGGCAAAGCCCGTATCCACTGTCCACGCCCGACGGACCTCCACATTGTCGGAGACCAGGAAGCCGTCCACCGTCAGCACAAAGGTGGTGCCGGGCGTGTACGGCGCGTCCGCGTTGCGGCAGGAGGGCACCGGCGCATTCTCCTCCAGCGGGGGCACCAGCGTGATCCCCTCCGGCACCATCTCCTCCGGAAACGGGACCGCCCAGCTGGCGTCGTTGCCGCTGACACCGAACACCGCCGCAGAGTCCCCCAGCAGGTCCTTGTTGAAGTCTCCTCCGCAGATCACATAATCCCCGGCCTCGTAGGCCTGCCGCATGTCCTCCAGCAGCATGGTCAGCTGCCGGACAGCCACCTCCCCGTCGGTCAGGTAGGCGGACAGATGCACATTGTAGAGCCGCAGGGTCCGGCCGTTGTCCACCGGGAGGCTGGAGACGCTGTAGCAGCGGTCCAGGTCAATGAGCTTTGAAACACCTTCGGCAATGGGGAGGCTGCGCCGCACCACGCTGTCCACCCGGCGGGAGGCAAACGTCAATATGCCGGATCGGGACGCCCCGTGGGGCTCCAGCAGCGGCCAGAACAGGTACGGAGAATCATAGTTCTGGGCAAAGCTGCTGGAAAATCCGCCCAGCGCCTCCTTCACCAGCGCCGTCTCGTCCACGTGGTAGCTGCGGGTGGCATCCTGATCCACCTCCTGCAAAAATACAAAGTTCGGAGACAGGTCCGTGACTGCCTCCATGGCGCCGGCGAGATTGTCCCGCACCGCCTGCTGGGAATAGGCACGGGACTCCGTTCCCCCGTCCATGAAAAAACTGTAATCGGCGCTGTAGGCTCCAAAGCCCACATTGTAGGATACCAGCGTATATGGTACCCCTGCCTCCGTCAGCGCCTGGACATTGTTCTCCACCGGCACATCCAGGTTGTCCTCCAGCCGGTCGTAGGCGGCAAACACATACCCCACATAAGCCAGCACCGCCGCGGCAAGGCCGCCGGTGACGCCCAGCGCGATTTTTTTCCAACGTTTCAATGGCCTCTCTCCTCCGTCTTTTTTCTGATTGTAGCGTAAAAACGGCTCCGCCGCAACCCACCTCCCCCTCAGCGGAAAAATGCCCTTGCTTTCTGCTCCAAATATTGTTACCATAAATAGAAATCACACTGCATGAAAAGAGGTGAGCGGCTATGGTGATTCACGAGTCCGCCGAGGACTATCTGGAGTCCATTCTGGTTTTGAGGGAGCGGCGGGGCGTTGTACACTCCATCGACATCGTCAACGAGCTGGGATATTCCAAGCCAAGCGTCAGCATCGCCATGAAGAAGCTGCGGGAAAACGGCTATATTTCCATGAGCCCGGACGGGAGCATCACGCTCAACGAAAGCGGCCTGGCCATTGCCAGCCGCGTTTACGACCGGCACAAGACCATCACCAAGCTCTTTACGCTGCTGGGGGTTTCCGCGGAAGCTGCTGCGGAGGACGCCTGCAAGGTGGAACACGACCTCAGCGACGAGACATTTGGAAAGATCCGGGAATTTGTGGAAGCGCATGGCTGACAAAAAGCGGGGCCCGGCGGATTGACCGCCGGGCCCCGCTCTCTTTTTGCGCCTTCCTACCGGGCCTTCCAGCGCAGCAGCAGAGCTGAGTGAACAATCACGAACACAGACCCGGCATTGTGGACCAGCGCGCCCACCACCGGCTCCAGACGGCCTGTCATGGCCAGGAAAATGGCCACAAAGTTCAGCGCCATGGAAAACGTCAGATTCCACCGGATGGTGCCCATCATCTTCCGGGACAGCGCCAGCAGATGGGGCAGCTCGCCGATCTCGTCCTTGACCAGGGCAATGTCCGCCGCATCTACGGCAATGTCGCTGCCCACACCGCCCATGGCCACACCCACCAGGGCCCGCTTGAGGGCCGGGGCATCGTTGATGCCGTCTCCGATCATGCACACCGGGCGGCCGCTCTCCTGAAGCCGGTCGATGGCGGCCAGCTTGTCCTCCGGCAGGCAGTCGGCCCGCACGGTGTCAATCCCCACGCGCCGTGCAATCTGCTCCGCCGCGCCGCGTCGGTCTCCGGTAAGGAGGATCGGCTCCACACCGCCTCGTTTCAGCGCCGCCACCACGTCCGCCGCCTGGGGCCGCACCGTGTCGGCCAGGGCCGCAAATCCGGCAAAGGTTCCGTCCACGGCTGCATAGATCACCGTACACCCCCGGGTCAGGTAGGTCTCCGCCGCTGTGAGGGCCTTGTCGGGGACCGCAGCACCGCACTGCTCCAGCAGCGCCGCGTTTCCGGCGGCCACGCTCCGGCCTTCCACCCGGGCCGTGACCCCCTTGCCCGGACACATGGAAAACGCCTGGGCCTGGGCCGGTTCCCGGCCGGTCTCCCGCCGGTAGCTGGCCGCCACCGCCTTTCCAAGAGGGTGCTCGGACCGCCCCTCTGCCCCGGCCAGCAGGGCGTAAAGCTCCGGACCGGAACAGCCGGGGCTCAGGCTCTCCACCTTTACCACCTCCGGCTTTCCGCAGGTGAGGGTACCGGTCTTGTCAAAGGCCACGCAGGCAACTTCCGCCAGTCTCTCCAGCGCATCTCCCTCCCGCACCAGAAGACCGTGGCGGGTAGCGTTGCCGATGGCGGCCATAATGGCCGTCGGGGTTGCCAGTACCAGCGCACAGGGACAAAATACCACCAGAATGGTTACGGAGCGCAGGATCTCCCCGGTAACCAGCCAAGTAACGGCCGCCGCGCTCAGGGCGATCACCACAATCCAGGTGGCCCAGCGGTCTGCCAGGCCCACGATCTTTGCCTTGCCTGCATCGGCGGACTGCACCAGTCGGATCATCCGCTGGATGGAGCTGTCCTCCCCCACTCTGGTGGCCCGCATATCAAAGGAGCCAAACCGGTTGACCGTGCCGCTGGAGACCTCATCCCCCACTCCCTTGTCCACAGGGATGGGCTCTCCCGTCATCACCGACTGATCCACCGAAGTGGTCCCGGCGGCGATGATGCCGTCCACGGGGATCGTCTCCCCCGGCAGCACCCGCAGGATGTCCCCCGCCCGCACTTCCCTGGCCGGGATCTCCTGCTCCCCCTCCGGCGTCACCCGCCGGGCGGTACGCGGCGTCAGGCGGACCAGTCTCTCAATGCCGGCACGGGCCCTGGCTACCGTCAGATCCTCCAGCAGAGCGCCCAACTGCATGATGAGCGCCACTTCCCCGGCTGCAAAGTCCTCCCCGATGGCCACGGACGCCACCAGCGCCATGGACACCAGCACATCCGCCTTGATGTCGAAGGCCGTCACCAGACCGATCAGCGCCTCCAACACAATGGGCACGCCACACAGCACGATGGCCACCCAGGCCGGGTCAAAGGGCAGCGGCAGCAGATGCAGCCCACTGGAGAGCAGCGAGAGGGCCGACACGATCAAAAACGCGATGTCCCGCTTGGTGCCGCCCCAGTCCAGAAGTCTTTCCAGATGTTCCATGTCTCTCCTCCTTCATACCTATGGGGGTATAGGTATAATATTGCATACAGGGCGCTTCCTGTCAAGAAAAAGACGGCCGCCCAACGGCAGCCGCCTTTTCAGCGCATATTGGCAAACCGCTCCACTGCTTTGGTGAAGCTGGCAATGGTCTGGTCGGCATCTCCGTGCTCGATGCCGTCCCGGACGCAGTGCTGGATATGCCCCTCCAGCACCACCTGTCCGCACCGATGCAGAGCGGACTTGGCCGCATTGATCTGGGCGAGGATATCCTCACAGGGCACGTCCTCATCCACCATCCGATCGATGGCCTGGACCTGTCCCAAAATCTTCCGCAGCCGCCGATGCAGGTTCTCCGCATCCATGCACTGTCTCATTGTTTCGCCTCCAATACCTATAGGGGTATCCGTATCATACCAAATTCCCCGCGGCACTGTCAAGCATGCACCCCGTCCGCCGCAGAGCGGCCCATTCCCGGTCAGACCGGCCGGCGCAGCAGCACAACCGCCACGTCGTTGACGTTGGTGCCGGTGGGACCTGTGCGGATCAGGCCGCCCACCGCGTCCAGAGCGTGATAGGCATCATTGTCCGCCAGCGTGCGGTGTACGGAGATCCCAGCCCGGCGCAGGCGCTCCATGGTCTGCCCGTCCACCACGCCGCCGGCGGCATCGGTAGGGCCGTCCGTCCCGTCGGAGCCTACGGAGAAAATCAGCGTATCCGCCATGCCGTCGATGCCGGGTGCGGCAGCCAGGGCCAGCTCCTGGTTCCTCCCGCCCAGGCCGGAACCGGTCAGCTGCACCACCGTCTCCCCCCCGGCCAGAAACGCCAGGGACTCCAATGCATGTTCGTGGGTCCGGGCAATGGAGGCCAGGAAGGAACCTGCTTCCTTTGCCTGGCAGCACAGCCGGTCCGTCAGCAGCACAGGCCGGTAGCCCAAGCCGCGGCAGGCCTCCGCCGCGGCGGCGCACAGCTCCCGGACACTGCCGGTGATGACCGTCTCTACGTTGTCCAGCTGCTTGGGCGTCTCTACCGCCAGCAGCCGCCGCGCCCCGTCGGACAGGGGAAGATGATATTTCTCCGCCACTGCGGCGGCATCGGCGCAGGTGGTCGGGTCCGGACAGGCCGGCCCGGAGGCGATCATGTCCAGCGGGTCGCCCAGAATGTCCGAGAGCACCACCGCATACACCCGGGCCGGGGCGCACAGCTGGGCAAAGCGTCCGCCCTTGACGGCCGAGAGCCGCTTGCGCACGGTGTTCATCTCCACGATATCCGCCCCGCTGGCCAGCATAGCCCGGGTCACCTCCGCCAGTTCCTCCCCCGGGATGAGGGGGCTTTCAAAAAGCGCCGACCCGCCGCCGGAGAGCAAAAATACCACCGTGTCCTCCTGCTTCAGATCCCGCACCAGCGCCATGGCCGCCTCTGTGCCCCGGAAGGAATTCTCATCCGGAACCGGATGCCCTCCCTCATAGATGCTGCACCGGGAAATGGCACCCATGGAGTGGCCGTACTTGGTTACCACCACGCCCGCCGTGAGCCGCTCTCCCAGCACCTGCGCTGCGCAGCTGGCCATTTGCCAGGCGGCTTTTCCCGCCGCCACCAAATAAACCCGTCCGCCGGAAAACGCCCGGCCCTCCAGAGCCCGGCGCACCGCCGTATCCGGCTGGCAGGCGCCCAGGGCGGCGTCTATGATTGTTCTGGCATCGGAATGGATGGACATGGATGCTTCCTCCTTACAATTTTTCCTCCTGTCGGGCAAACAGCTCGCACAGGCAGAGCAGCACGCTCTCCCTGGGCACGCGGATGCTGTACCCGGTCTTTTCCTTCAGCTTCTGCAGCCGGTATAACACGGTGTTTTTATGGAGAAACAGGGCGTTTGCCATCTGTTCGGTCTGTCCGTCACACCGGAAGAAGAGGCGGATGGTCTCCAGCAGCTCCTGCCGCTCCCGTCCCTTGCAGCCGCCCATGACCCGTTCCAGCAGGTCCCGGCGGATATCCGGCGGGATGCTCTGGGCCAGAAATTCCAGAGAGGCCTGGTCATAGAAAAGAATCCCGCCGCCGGTCCGGGCTGCCAGGCAGGCTGTACGGGCCTCCTGATAGCAAAGGCGTACCTCCAGCCCCCGGCGGCCGCCGGCGCTGACACCGCCGCATACCCGGGCCGAGCAGGCCGACTCCATCTCACTGCGGATACGATCCAGCCGCAGCAGCATGGCGTGCTTTTCGCAGCTCTCGCACAGGACCAGAATCCGCTGGTTCACCACTGCGCACAGCGCCGACTCCTGATGCAGGAACGGTCGGATCCGGGTCAGCGCCCGGGCATTGCAGATTTCCCTTCCGGACTCCTCCGTGCCGCTGCTGTGCACCTCCAGCAGCGCCGCCGTCCAGGGGCGGCTCACATCAATGCCCAGCAGCTGTCCGCGGAACTCCAGCTCTGCAAGATCGGTCTCCCCGGAAAAGAGCCAGTTTTCGATGAAGCACCCGCGGGCATCCTCCAGCTGTGCCTCCTGCTCCTGGCGGCGGACATCCCGCAGCAAGATCTCCGTCATGTGCTGAATGACGCCGCCCAGGGACGCCACCTCCTCCGGTGCGCCGGTAACGCCGATAACCCCCACCGTCTGGCCCTCCATGCGGATGGGCAGATTCACGCCCCTTCGGATTCCCCGTTCGGGGGCGTCCTCGTACACCACCAGGCGGTCCAGGCCCTTTTCCAGCAGTTCCCGGGCCCCGGCGTGAATCTGTCCCATACGTCCGGTGTCCGTACTGGCCAGGATAGTGCCTGTATCGTCCATCAGGTTGATATCACAGCCGGCCACCGTCTTGACCTCCCAGACGATGGACAGTGCCGTCTCCCTTGCTATAAACATACCGGTTCCTCCATTGTGTTTGGAACAATTTTTACTTTTTGTTTCTGTTTTTTACACAGTTTTCTTTTATTATATCGAAGGTGTCGGAAAAGACAACCAATTTTCAAAAAGATCTGGAAAACACCTCCGAAAAAATTCCGGGCGGCGCTGCCCGCCCCCACCAGTGGACAACAAAAAAGCGGCACGACGGTCGTCATGCCGCTTTTACTGTTTTGCCGCAATCAGCTGAGCCTGTGCGCTCTCGTCCGATGCCTTCGAGGGCGGGGCAGACGGAACATAGGTACCGGAGAGCTTTTCCTCCACCCGCCGCGCATCCGCACCGTTGGGTTCATAGAGGCACGGACGGTAGTCGTTCCGGCCGGGCGTACTGGTCACCGAACAGGGATATGCCTGCACCCCGGCCAGAGACACCGTACCGTCCTCTCCCCGCTCCACGACCACCTGCATGAGGGCCGTATCCTTATCGGAGGGATTGCGGTTGCCGCCGAAGCAGAAATTCCCCAGGCTGTAAAAAATCACACTTCCGTTATAGTACTCCACGGGCTGCAGCACATGGGGGTGACTGTTGTAGACGATCTGTGCGCCGCACTCCGCCGCGTAACGAAACATCTGCCGCTGAAAGGCCGTGGGCTCATAAGAGCCCTCCGTTCCGGCGTGAAAGGCCGCCACGATCACCTCGGCTCCGGCCTCCCGCAGATGGTCCACGGCCCGGCGGATCTCCTGCTTTCCGATATGGTAGGCAGTATAAACGCCGATCTTCAGTCCCCGCTCCGTGGTATACAAAAACGTCTCCCCGTCGCCGCCGGCAGCAATCCGATAAGACTCCAGCACCCGGCGCGTCTCCGCCAGGCCGGTCTTTCCGTAGTCCAGACTGTGGTTGTTGGCCAGGGAAACCGCCTCCACGCTGCCCGCCGTCAAAATCTCTCCATACTCCGGAAGGCCCCGGAAGCGGTAGGTCTTCTCCGCTGGGACGTTGTAATCCGTCAGGGCGCACTCCAGATTGACAAAGGTAAAATCGTCCCCGGAAAACAGCTCCGACACGCCGGAGAGCGGATAGGCATAGTCGCTGCCCACCACATCCGGGAAGTTGCCCGCCTTGTCCCAGGCCGTATGCTCTGCCCCCAGGGTACAGTCCCCGGCGAAGCTGAGCACAAAGCGGCCGTCCGTTTTGTCAGACTCCGGCAGCGCCTGCGGCAAAGTCTCCGTCCCGCCGGCCTCCAGCGGCACGATGATCTCCGTGACTCCGGTTTCCTCATCCGTTTGCTGCTGCCCGGGCACCGTTCTTCCCGTCATGAACCAGGCTGAAAGGGTTACGCCGGCGGCAGCCAGCAGCGCCGCAGGCGCCAGCAGCACTGTCTTTTTGTGCCGGGAGGGCGCCAGGCGCTTCCCGCCCCGGCCCGCCGGGCGCCGGTTTTCCGGCAGGCGCTTTCCGCCGCCGCTGTAAAGACGCATGCCCACTCCCTCCCCACGCAAACTGTCGGAACTTGATATTCCCATCATATCCCAATTTTGCGTTGGGTCAACAACAGAATCATTACAATTTCGACTTTTCCCGCAAAAAAGGAGCACGGCCGAAGCCGTGCCCCTTCCGGGAAACGATTACATCAGTCCCAGCAGATGCTGCAAGAGAAGACTCACCAGTGTGATGCAGACCCAGCAGCAGCCGCCCAGCGCGATGGGCTTTCCGCCGCTGCGGACCAGCTTGACGATGTTGGTGTTCAGTCCGATGGCGGCCATGGCCAGCACAATGAGGAACTTGCTCAGCTCCTTGATGGGATCAAACACCGACGCGGACACGCCGAAGTGCACCGCCACCGTGGTGATGATGGATGCGGCAATGAAGAACAGGATGAAGAAGGGGAAAATCTTTTTGAAGTCCACCCGGTTCTCCCCGTTCTGCTTTTCCCGGCGGGTACGCAGGAACGCCAGCACCAGCGTGATGGGGATGATGGCCAGCGTCCGGGTCAGCTTCACCGTCACCGCCTTGTCCAGTGTGGCCGAGCCCAGGTTCCACATGCTGTCCCAGGTGGAAGCCGTGGCCGTGACGGAGGAGGTATCATTGACCGCCGTACCGGCAAAGATGCCGAAGGCCTCGCCGGAGGTGGTATCGAACCCGATCATCTGGCCCAGCGGGGGGAACAGCAGTGCCGCAAGCACATTGAAAAAGAAGATGACGGAAATGGCCTGGGCCACCTCCTCTTCATCCGCGTCGATCACCGGCGCCGTGGCGGCAATGGCGGAGCCGCCGCAGATGGACGAGCCCACGCCGATGAGGGTGGCCACCTTCCCGGGAATCCGCATCCATTTGCGCAGGAAAAAGGCCACCAGCAGCGATACGGAAATGGTGCACACAATAATGGGCAGGGACTGCCGTCCGGTCTGCACCACCACGTTCAGGTCCATGCCGAAGCCCAGCAGGATCACCGCCCACTGCAGCACCTTCTTGGATACAAACCGGATGCCGGGCTCCATGCCGGACTTGTCCCGCAGCAGCAGCGTAATGACCATACCGGCCAGAATGGCAATCACGGCGCCGCCGATGATGGGAAATACCTTCCCCAAAAACCAGGACGGGACAGCAATCACCAAGCACAGGAGAATCCCCTGCCAGTGTTTCTTCAAAAACTCCAACTTTACTCCGCCTTTCTTTTATCAGTCAAACACTGGCATTATAATCCAGTCGTGGCAAAAAATAAAATGATTTATCTTGATATATACATAAATTTTTATTATGATAATGCTATTCTTTGAGAAGGTGGTGGCCCCGGTGCTGGATTTTCGGGTAGAGACGTTCCTATGCGTCTGCCGGTATATGAGTTTCACCGCGGCGGCGGAGGCACTGCACATCACCCAGCCGGCTGTCTCCCAGCACATCCGCTATCTGGAAAGCGCCTATGGCGTCCGCCTCTTCGATCGGGAGGGGAAAAAGGTCCGCCTCACTCCCGCAGGCGCTTTGCTCCGCCGCACCATGATGACGGTGCAGAACGACCAGCAGGCCATGCTGCGCCGGATGCGGGAAGCCGGCAGCGGACGGCGCACCTTGTCCTTCGGCGTCACGCTGACCATCGGGGAATACGGCATGGTGCACTCCCTGGCCCGCTTTCTCAAATCGCATCCGGACACGGATATCCGGGTGCGCTTCGGCAACACCCACGATCTGCTGGAGCGGCTGCGCCGCGGGGCGATCGACTTCGCCCTGGTGGAGGGATACTTCGCCTCCGAGGAGTTCGACACCATGGTGGACCGCACGGAGCCCTACATTCCCGTGTGTGCCGCCGGACACCGGTTCCGGCAGGAAGTACAGGTCCTGACGGACCTTCTGGGGGAACGGCTCCTGGTGCGGGAATCCGGCAGCGGGACCCGGGAGATCCTGGAAAAGAACCTGGCCGTCCGCAATCTGCGCCTGACGGATTTTGCCCACCTGGCGGAGGTGGAGAACATGCACACCATCGTCTCCCTGCTGCGGATGGACTGCGGCATCGCCTTTTTATATCGGGCGGCCGTGGCCCAGGGGCTGCGGGACGGTACTTTGCGGCAGATCCCCCTGGAGGATTTTCAGATGCAGCACGATTTTACGTTTCTCTGGAACCGTGGCAGCAGTTTCTCCCGGGAATACCGGGAGATCTGCGGCCAGCTGAGAAGCTGTCCTGAAAATTTTCAAAGCCAGGATTTGACAGAACCTCTGTAATTGTGTATTATATTTGTATACAAATAATTTGTATGCAAATCGTATAGGAGAACCTGCTATGGATCAGAGTTTTCACTACCTTCTCATGGCCGTGCACAGCCTGTTTCAGCGCCGTGTGATGGACGACCTGGCCCAGACCGGACTCACCTCCGGCCAGCCCAAGGTGCTGGACTATCTGGGACTGCACGACGGAAGCTCCCAAAAAGCGGTGGCCGCCGGCTGCCGGATCGACCCTGCCACACTGACGGGTCTGCTTGGACGTATGGAGGAAAAGGGCCTGATCCGCCGCAGCTTTCACGACGGCGACCGGCGCACCCAATACGTGTATCTGACCGAGCTGGGCAAACACCGGCAATCGCAGGTGCAGGAGATTTTTACCCGGCAGGAGGAGGAACTGCTCTCCTGCCTGGATGAGTCCCAGCGCCGCCAGCTGCTCCAGAGCCTCCTGTCGCTTTGCGAAAAAATGATCGACACGGAGGTTTTACAGTGAGCAAACAGGAATTGGTCCGCAGGTATTTGTTTTTCATCGTGGGGCTGTTCGTCAACTCCCTTGGCATCAGTCTGATTACCAAGGCGAATTTGGGCACATCCCCCATCTCCAGCATCCCCTACACGCTCAGCATCGGCTTTCCCCTGTCTCTGGGGATGTTCACGCTCTTTTTCAGCCTGTTGCTCATTGTGATCCAGCTGGTTATTCTGCGCAGCCGGTTCCCCCGGCACTTCTGGCTGCAGATTCCCGTCTCTCTGGGTTTTTCCCTGTTCATTGACCTGTGCATGGATCTTTTGTGGTTCCTGGCCCCCCAGTCCTATCCCCTCAAGGTAGTCTTTTTGCTGCTGGGATGCCTGGTGCTGGGCTTCGGCGTCTTTATGGAGATGGCGGCCAATGTGGTCATGCTGCCCGGTGAGTGCACCATCAAGGCCATCTCCTCCACCTGGAACAAGGACTTCGGCAAGACCAAGGTGGCCGTGGACGTAACCATGTCCCTGACCGCCGCGGTGCTGGGGCTGGTCCTCTACGGCACACTCACCGGCGTGCGGGAGGGCACGCTGGTCAGTGCCCTGCTGGTGGGCATGATCGCCCGGTGGTTCAATCAGCACATCGGCGAGGGGGTTCAGGAACGTCTGAGTGCCCAGCGTGACGTTGGTACCGTTCCTCCGGCCCGGGAACCGGAGATGTAACAATTAAAAACAGGGCGGAGCCTGTGGGGCTCCGCCCTGTTTTTTGTTTTCTCTGCCTTCAGCTTAAAAAACGGCAGTATCCCTTGAAGCTGCTGGAGGACGCTGTGGACTCCACCAGCATGCCGGAAAAGCGCAGCCGCACGTCTCCCCGCTTCGGATGCGTCCAGATATACTCCACCTGAACGGTCTTGCCCGTCCGCTCCATCTCCCGCAGCGCATCCTCCACGGCACGGCGGGTGCCATGGGTGATGTGGCCGTACCAGTAGGCGCTGCACGCCTCCGGGCTGGCGGACGCAGGCACGCAGAGCATCTTCTGCATGAAATCGTCGGTAATCATCTCTCCGCGGTGCTCTGCCTTCCAGACCTGGAGAGTCCAGAAGCCCACGCACAAAGCACGCAGCAAATCCTGGTTGCTCTGCCGCAGCAGTGCCTGATAACGGTGCTCGTTGCGGTCCTGGCGGATCCGGGTCAAAAGGAAGCTGGCCAATACCCGCACCTGAGTATCGTCCCGAATGGAGTAGCGAGGATTGTCCACGCCGATAAAGCCCACCGTCTCCCCGCCGTCCCGAATGGGGACGGCAATGAGCCGCTGGATCTCCTGGCGCCGGAGAATTTCCCACTCCTCATAGGAGGTCTCCTGCAGCGGGGCCAGGTTGTAGACGATGACGGACGCATCCTGTCCGAACCGGTCCAGCCAGCGCCGCAGTGTTCTCTCCGGAACCTCCTGCAGGCTCTCCCGCTGAGGCTGCACGTTTTTGGCACACCACTCGAAGGTATTGCACCAGCTACCGTCCCGCTTTCCGCTGGGCTCAAAGAGGTAGGCCCGGTCGGCCATGTAGAATTCTCCCACCGAGGAGAGGACCTTCTCCACGGCCTCGCCGTAGTCGGCATAGTGGGAAAGGGCGTGCATATAGCCCACGATCTTCTCCGCGAAGGCCAGCCGTTCCTTGGCGGTCTGGCTGACCAGCTCCTGCTTGGTAATATCCAGCGCTACCTCCAGGCGCACCTTCCTGCCCATATAGGTGACGATTTTGTCCTTGAGCAGGAAATGCCGCCCGCAGTAGGCGTTCTGATTTTCCCAGAGATGGAAGGTGTCCTGACGCAGATAGGCATTGGTACAGAAGCTGCAGGGCTCATTTGCCCCATGGAGCACCTTATAGCACTTTCTTCCCCGATAGTCCCGGACGCCGAAGGTCTTCTGGCCCGCCGGATTGAGATAGTAGAGCTCGTAGGTGTCCAAATCGCTGAGGTAGAAAATATCGTCCTCCGCCTCCAGAATGGTCTTTGCAATCTCGTCTTCACAGGCGCCGGGCATCACCACCGGGCCGCTCCCGCGGGAAAGCGGCGCATCCCCGTGAAAGTCCTGAAGCGCGAAGACGGCACCGGGCCGGATAAACCGGGCGGCAAACTCCTCCTGCGAGACAGGGCCGGAAAACAAAAATCCCTGCAGCAGCGACGGCCGCAGATCCTCCAGCACCCGCAGCTCCTCGATGGTCTCCACGCCCTCGCAGCACACCCGGATCTTGCAGCTGTCCGCCAGCTCCAGCATGTTGCTCAAAAGCCGATAGTTGTATACGCTTTTTTCGATGCTGCTGACAAAGCACCGGTCGATCTTGATTTCGTCGATCTCCATTTCCTTGAGCCGTCCCAGACTGGAGTAGCCGGTGCCGAAGTCGTCCACGGAAATCTCAATGCCCTGCTTCTTCCAGCTGCGGAAGATGCCGTTGAGATGGGGATAGTCCAGAAGCTGCATGCTCTCGGTGATCTCAATGGTCAGCGCGCTGCCCGGCAGGCCGCTCTGGCGCACCACCTCCAAAACATCTTCCTCAATGGACGGCCTGCTCAGCTGCCGGTAGGACATATTGACGCTGATGTGAAAGTCCGGCAGTACCCGCCGCCACTGGCGGCACTGCTCCAGCGCGCAGCGCATGATCCAAAGCCCCACGGCGTAGATCTGCTCCGTCTGCTCCAGCACCGGGACAAACTCCCCCGGCGAGACCGGCCCCCGCAGCGGGGCGCTGTACCGCAGCAGCGCCTCGGCGCCGTAAATACTGTAAGACTCTGAGCGGACCTGGGCCTGATAGTACACAGAAAAGCCGGAAAAGCCCTCTGCGGCGCTCTTTTTCAGATCCTCCCGCAGCTCCATCTCCTGGAGCTCCCGCTCGTAGTCCTCCGGCGAGAAAAAGCTCAGGCGGTCCTTGCCCCCGGACTTGGAGATCTCCAGGGAGCTCTCGGCGTATTGGAGCAGCGTGTCCTCGTCCGGCACGTGGTAGTCCACATAGGAGACGCAGCCGCCGGAGATGGTGCACTGCCCGCCCAGGCGGCGGCGGACGCCGTCAAAGATCGCTTCCACGTCCTCCGGGCCGGCACCGGGCAGATTCACAGCAAACCAGTCTCCGTTGATCCGGAAAATGTTTGTTTGCTCCGGAGCCTCATCCCGCAGCAGCTGGGCCACATCCCGGAGGATGCCGTCCCCGAAGTCCCGGCCGTTTTTGAAATTGATGGTCTTCAGATTGTCCACGCCCACCAGCAGCAGATAACCCCGGGCAGCAGACGCCAGCAGACGCCGCACCTCCTGCTTGAGCTCCCTGCCGCCAAACGCCGGCAGGGCCCCGGAGGCCCGGGCATCCCCGCCCAGACGCCCCAGAATGTACGCCGCCCGGCCATCCTCACCCAGGTGGCACTTTCCCCGGCTGCTGATCCAGCCCTTTTTTGCCGCAGCCGGACGGTAGTGGAACACAAACGTGCTTCGCCGGAGACTGCGCATCTCCTCAAAAAGCTCGGCCAGGCGCTCCCCATCCCGGGGGTCCATGTTCTCCTGCCACTGAGCCAGCGTGCAGGACGTATCCTCCAGATGAAACACATTGGACACTGCCCGGATGTTCTCCGAGAAAAACACCCGCTGCTCCCGGCAGTCTACCAGGAAGTAATACTCCCCCGTGCTCTGGCCCAGCTGGGTCAAAAAGCTGCGGACATCTCCGCCGCAAATTTCGAAAAAATGTTCCATAGGCACCGCCCTGTCTGTGCAAGTCGTAATTATTTTACAAGATTGTCCAGCTTTTGACAAGGTGTGATTCTTGGAAAAAGCACCGGATAACCCCTTGGATTTTCATAAAGAAAACAAACGCGGCCAGATGGCCGCGTTTGTTTTTCAGCAATTGCTCAAAACAGGGCGTTGAAGTCGTCCACGATCTGATCGCAGTCCGCATGGACCACCATCATCACGTAGTTGCCGTTGGACACCACCCGGCTGGAGTTGGTCCAGAGCTCCGTGGGCTCTGGATACCAGGCACCGGTTTCGGCCATGTAGTCGATGCGGCTTTGGAAGATGTCTTTGACCTTGCTCACATCCGAAGCGTTGGATACCTCCACCAGGCAGAACTCGCCGTTGTTCATGCTCATCATGGTGCCCATAATCAGGCACTGCTTGGTGTCGATGTCACCCATCCCGGGGTAGTAGGTCTCCAGCACATCGCCGGTGAACTGCTGAAGCGTCTGGAAGGGATAAGATGCGATGGTGGCATCATAGAAGGCCTGCAGATCCACGGACTGGCTCTGGGTGGGTTTTTCCTGGGGCTTATCCTGGGCCGTCTCCTGTTTTTCCCAGTTGCAGCGCACCACGCAGGTGCGGCTATCTTTGCCGCTGGTCACGGTAATGACCGCCTTGCCCGGCGCCACAGCGGTGATGGTGCCGTCCTTGGCTACCGTGGCCACCTTCGGGTCGGAGCTTGTAAACGTGCAGGCTCCCGGGGCGCCCGTGACCTTGAGCTGATAGCTGCTGCCGGCGGAAGAGAGGGTGAAATCCGTGCGGCTGAGCTTCATGGAAGCCTCCTCCTGGGCGGGGGATGTCTGGCTTTCTTCCGCCTGGGCCTCCGGCTCCTCCGTCTGCGGCTTTTCCGTATCATCCAGTGCCTCGCCATCCACAACCTCTGCGGGCGGCTGCTCCGTCTCCTCCTGGGTCTGCTGGGGCGTCTCGCTGGGTTCCTCTGTATCCGTCTCCCCGCCGCAGGCCGTCAGTGCCAGGGCCAGGGTCAATGCCGCCAGCAATGCCAGCAGTCTCTTCTTCATGTTGTGTCCTCCTTCTCACCGCCTTGGGCGGCTGTTTTGTTTTTGAGACGAAGGCACCGGCCAAAAAGTTCCCCCGAATTTCTTTCTTTTTCCAGTTTTTTCATCGCGTTTTTTATGGCAAAAGAGTGCCCGGCTCTCCCGAGCCGGGCACCGCGGTTCAGATGTCTACGTCACAAACCGGACATCCAGAGAATTTCCCTCTCCCTCTGCCCGCCACAGCCGGCCAGTCCCGCTGGAGATGAGGTCCAGTCCCACGTCGTAGCGCCCCAGGTAGGCAAGGCCGTCGAGTGTGTAGGCTGCCAGGCAGAAGCTGTAATCATGGCCCTGGTAAGCGGTCATCACCAGTCGATTTCCGTCGTAGATCAAATCCGACTGCTCCAGATCGGCCTCCTGAAACAAGGGCTGCAGGTCTCCGGAAATGGCCGCAGCGGCCTCTCCCTCCTCCGACACGGTGACCAGTACGAACCGGTCGTCCTGCCGGTAAAGCATCACCAGTCCCTCGTCTACGATGGCCCCCGACAGGTATGCTCCATCCGGAAAATCCGCCGGTCCGAAGGGCAGCGCCGCCTGAGAGACGATATCACCGCTTTGGGCGTCCAATACCCACAGCGTGATCTCCTCCTCCGTCTGAGCCGCATAGTAGATCCATGTCCCGTCCTCGCTGGTCCCCAGCCAGGAGCTCTCCACTCCCGGCGCCGGGCACACCGTGCGGATCTGGGCGCCGTCCATACTGACCACGATCAGATCATCCACACCCTCGTAGTCATTCCCCGCATAGGGCTCCTGGTGGATAGGCAGGAAATAAAGCCCCTGCTCCACGGCGCATTGAGAGAAATCCAGCGTCACTGCCGGGTCGGAGGGCAGCAGGGTGAAATACAGGCCCTGTTCCGTCGCCACGGAAGATGCATCCAGATCCCACTCCGCGCTCACGTTTGCCATGTAGATGCTGCCGTCCGTATTCTTGCCCAGCTGCACATCCACCATCAGGTCCTCCGGCACCGGGATGTGAAACACCTGCCGCAGGGTGTCCTGGGCCATCATCTCCAGGCTGTCATTTCCATCCAGCAGTGTATAGGCGCTGCCGCGGCTCATAAAGTTGATGCTCCCCACGAACAGTGGGAACTCCTCATAGTAGTCCCGCATGCGCACGGTTTCCCAGTAATCATCCGTCCCGGCGGGGCAGTGTTCGGCCACCGCCTCCAGCAATGTGGTCAACCCCTGGCGGTCCGGCTCCTCCTCACTGTCTTCTCCATACCAGTTGCTGTTGAAGAGGCTCACATACATGCCGCCACTATCCCACTCCGAAGATAGGGGGTGTTCATTCCAATAGCGGGTAAACTCCGTCTGTACTGCCGGCTCCTTCCCAGGCACACAGCGGGCGGTCCAGAACAGCCGGTCCAGGAGTGATGCCTCCAGCGTCACCTCTGTCCCCTCCACGGCGGAGACATCCCCGGCCACCGTGGTCACTTGGATGTCCATTTGGTCTTTCTGCCCGTTCACCGAAGCATGGGTCCAGATCAGGCCTCCGCAGGCAGCCGCCAGCAGCACCAGCAAAATTCCAAGCCGAACACGCATGATGCCACCTCCTCTCTTACTCTTCTCCGGTCAGACTGTTCAGCGCCTGGCTGACCCGGTCCGCCCGGTAGTGATACGTCTCCTTCACGTAAGTCAACAAATCCTTGCCCGACTCCTCCAGGGCCTCCATGGACGTGTCCCCCACGATCTTCCCCTGGCGGATGAGCACCGCCCGGCCGATGAAGTTTTGTACCTCCTCCAGAAGATGGGTGGAGAGGATCACGGTCTCCCGGGGCTCCAGAATACCCAGCAGCACCTTGTAAAAGTCCTCCCGGTTGAAGACATCATTTCCGGCAAAGGGCTCATCCATCAAAATGTAGTCCGCCCCCTGGCTCAGGGCCAGGATCACCTCAAGCTGGTTTTTCTGACCGGTGGAGAAGTGCCGGATGCACTTTCCGGAAGGCAGCTCGAAGAAGTCCATGAGTGCCCGGAACCGCTCCCTACGGAACGCGGGAAAGTGGGTCTCGTAAAAACGCCGGTGATCCGACGCCGTGAGGTTCGGGAAAAACGAGTGCTCACAGGTGGCAAAGGACAAGCGATGGATATTCCGGCTGGTGATCTTTTCCCCGTCCAGCGTCACCGTTCCCGTGTAGTTCAAAAGCCCCAGCAGGCACTTGAGCAGTGTGGTCTTGCCCGCACCGTTCTCTCCGAACAGTCCCACGATCTCCCCAGGGCCAAAGGTCAGCGACACGCCGGCCAGTGCCTGCTTATTGAACCCATAAGACTTGCTTAAATCTTGACATTCCATCATGGCACAGCCCTCCAAACTCCTGTCCACTGCTCCGGCGGAATGCACCCGGCCGGTGTGAAGTGAAGATACATCCAAAAATACAGCGTCCACAGTACGCCAAGCAGCACCAGTGCTGCCCCGCAGCCCAAGACCGGCAGGGCCAGGCACCGCCGGAGGTACTCCCACCGGTCCGGCAGCCGCCGCATGAGATAATCCGTCCGGCTGCCTCCCTGCCGGTGGTAGAGCACATAGTAGACGGCCAGCACTGCCATGGCGGCAAGAAACAGTCCAAAGCCGATCAAGCTCCAGGAGACCAGCTCACGAAAAAGCGGCATGGTGACCCCTGTCCGCAGCACCTTCCGTCCGCCTTCCATTTTGTAAAGCCGGTCCCAGGCCCCCATACAGGCAAGCGGACACCGGAGGCTCAGCAGGATACAGGCCAAAAGGCCCACCGTCATGCGGTGCAGAGCAGGGCCTGCCTCCAGGCCGTAGGGAACCCACTGCTTAATCCGTTCTTTCACACTGGCTCACCTCCACGCTCACAAAATACAACGAGCACGCCGCCACGATGCATGCCCCTATGCCCAGGCCTATGTCCGTCATGAAGTCCCGGCAGCCCGGACCAGTGAACACAGCCGCCGCGATGACCATAACGGGTGCGGCGTAGCCGAAGCCGTTGCGGCGCCGCCAGAAAGACCAAGACGCGCAGCTCATGCCCATCCCCAATGCCAGCAGCAGCTGCCGCACATATCCCGTCCACTGGCCCAGCGGCAGCATGGCATGGAAAAAGTCGTCGTCCCAGGAAATCAGGAACACCGCCTGGGTCCCGGCGCCGGTGCGGGCGGCGCAATACGTCGTCACGGCTGTCAAGATCCCTGTCTGTGCCGCCCACAGCACCACAAAGGCCGCAGCATAGCAAAGGCCCAGCAGCACCGTCGCCGTCCACTCAGAGATGCGCAGGCGGTGCATGGTGTAGTAGACCCGGCTGCCGCCCAGGCCGCTTACATGGACGCAGCAAGCAGCCCCCAGCAAAACGAGGGCCGCCCGATAGGCCCACACCACATGGCTTGCCAAGAGCGCATACTGTACGCTCCAGGGGGCTGCAAAATCAGAGCGCACCCGAAAAAACAGCCCCGCCTCCGCTGCGGTCATCAGCAGCAAAACGGCAATCAGGGGCATAACTACGCCCCGGGCGCCCAGCATGAGAATGGAAGTATATCGTTTCATGGTTTTTCCTCCTGATCCCACAGACGTTCTACCAGTTCTACCGCCTGGGTACGGGTAATGCCCATCTGTCTCAGGCCCCGCACCAAGGCGGATGCATCATACTCCAGCAGTTCCTCCGTCAATCGGCGCCGCACCGCCTCGTCCGCCGTCACCACGCTTTTTGCGCCGGTGTGGGAGGCGATGATGCCCTCCTCTTCCAGCAGGGCACAGGCCTTTTGAATGGTATTGGGATTCACCCCCAGCAACGACGCCAGCGCCCGCCGGGAGGGCAGTTCGTCTCCGGGCCGGATGGTGCCTGCCGCGATGCCCCGCTGTACGTAGCGCACCAGCTGCATATAAAGGGGGCTCCCCTCCCGGGGGGCAAAGTCTGAAAAGGAGATCACGGCGTTCACCTCCTGTAACCGTATTACTGTCATAGTACACTTTCTAAGTGTATTATATCTATAATACGGTTGTCTGTCAATAGCAGTCTATCGTCCGCAGATTACGGCCGCTTGCTTTGGCTGTCCAGTAGGACAGTGTGAAATCAAAAAAGGA
>NZ_URDP01000038.1 GCF_900546705.1 uncultured Oscillibacter sp.
AGTTGTCAAGCAAATTGGGGTTTGGCCGCCCACCCAGATTTGCCAGCGCCTGCTGGGGGGCGTCTCTGATCTCCAGCCCGGCGCCAATGGCCTCCTCGATCTGGAGGCCTGTGTATTTGGATTGATACTCTTCCATGTGCGCCTCCTCACATCAAAATGACAATGCAGCCGGTGGCCCCGTCTCCGCCGTCTGAGCCATCGCCGCCAACGCCGCCAGGGCGGTAGAAATTGAACCCGCCCCAGTCACCATACATCTGGGACTCACCTGCGCCCGCGCAGCTGCCGCCGCCTCCGCCATGACCCGCCGTGCCGCCCTTGCCGTACGCCGCCGGCACCGGGGGCTTGACCGGCTGCGCACCTTTGACGCCGGCTCCCTCCGCGAGGCCAAACGCACCGGAGTCCGGTCCGCCATACGTATTGACGTAGTCCGGGATCTCCGGCGGTTTCGGACCTGCGGCTCCGTAGGCTGGGCCACCGGTACCAGCACCGCCCAGTCTGAATTCTTTTTCATCGTCCGGAAAGCCATCTCCATTGTCTTTTTCCCATGTGCCCGCACCTGGCTTCCCTGGGTTTGACCCCTGGCCTACGCCGTCCGCAGCAGAGGCGCCCAGATAGCCAGACTGGCCCGGCCTCCCGTTGTCCCCAATGGAGCCATAGAGCGTATTGGTGAGCACATCCAGATATCCATACCGCAGACGGACGCCGTTTGCACTGGAATACGGTCCGAACGTGGTGTCGCTGCCTTCCGTACCGGCCTCGCTGGGTTCAATCGTAAAGCCGACGTTGACGTTCTCCGCGCCTTTCAGGGCTCCAACCATGCGCTGACCGATGCCGCCGATACCACCGATGCCGCATTTGTATACAAATTTCTGACCCTTGGTGACGTTGATCTCCACCACCAGGATTCTGCCGCCCTCGCCGGGCGTGCCCGGCGTTCCTCCGATGCCCGGAGTCGTTCCACCTGGGCATGGAAGATACGCCTCGTGCCCTGGGGACTTGGTTCTGTCCTGGTAAAGTTCAATCTCTCCGTCAGTTCCGATATGGTAGATCCGGTACGTCCCGCTGTTATCCCCGAAGTTGTCATAGTTCAGGTGGTGGCCATCCGCCGCGCCGCCGCAGTTTCCACCGACGGCGCCACAGCCTGCGCCGATAACGGCGATCTTGATGCGGCCGTCGATGGGGGATACCCACTCGCCCTCGCCGGTGAGCACGACGGACTGGGTGTAGTTATTGCCGCCGCCGGAAGGCACATAGCCGGTAATCAGCTCGCAGGCCGCCCGGAGGAACGAGCCGGAGGAGATCTCCATCTGCGCCAGGAAGGCGCTCTCCGGTTCGTAGTAGGGGTTGTTGAACGCAATCAGATCGCCCGGTTTTTCGTCCGCCAGCACGATGTCGCTGCGGATGCGCCGGGCGGAGGCGTAGTAGCTAAGCACCCGCTCCAGCACATTGCGGCTGTTGGTAGCATTGACCAGCGTCGCCTGGGACACGGTGGCCGTCTTTTCCTGGCCCGTCGCGCGCCCCTGCACCGTTTTGGACAGTACGCGGGTAACATGGGTGTACTTCTTCCCTATCAAGGTTCCCAAGCCGCTGACAACGGCATAATTGACGCCGGACTCCCGGATCTCGATGGTGCCGGTGGTCTGCAGATCGTGGATGGGCGCATCCCGGAAGGAGACGAACACATCCTCCGCCACCTCGCCGCTCTGGGTGTTGTCGTAGAGCGTTACCTGCTCGTCCGACTCCAAGGGGATAAACGTGTGCTCCGTGACGTTCGCGCCGGTGGCCGGGGTCAGATAGTCCACCTCGCCGCCGTAAAAAATGCGGCTGTCCGGCACGTTGATCTGGACAGCGGTATCCGGGAAGCAGAAGTAGACCTCCCCGGAGGCGTCCTTGCGCAGCATGACGCCGGTGGCAAAGAGCAGATGGTGCAGATTCGCCCGGCGGGTGGAGATTGGCAGCCATCCGAAAATGAGAACGGCGGCCACATCCTCGGCACAGGTAAAGGAAAACGCCCCGTTGATGATCTCCCGAGCCACCTCCTGAAAGGTCTGGCCGGTGTAGATGTTTCCGTAGTGGATCTGGCCATCCAGGATGCCCACCCCGGAGACTGCGGTCAAAGAAAAATGCGTCTCGGATGTGCGCGCCGCCTTGGAAAAATAGAACTTGCCGATGAGAGTGTCGCCGTCATACAGCCGCGCCGGCGTGCCGTAGGGGATGGCGTCCGGGCGGATGTCCGCCGGGAACACGGTGAAGATGTAGCCATCCGCTGTCCGCAGGCCCGTAGAGCCGGCCGGCACAAATCGCACACGCACATAGGCCGCCGAGTACACCACCGGCAACAGCTGGTCAATCGCCAGCTCCTCACCGGAAAGGGCGGAATACATGACACAGGTGCAGGTTTTGACGTCGTCTCCCTGGTAGACCGCAAGTGGCGATGCCGGATCGCCCACGATGATCTTTGCGCTCATGGTCACCTCTCCCTCAGCGTGATGCCGAACTCCGAAAAATACGGAGTCTGCCCGTCAATCAGCAAAATCTCAGCCGCATCCACATCCGGGATAAACGTTGCCGTCCGATCAGAGCCTGTCCGCAGATCCCGGTAGGTAAGCTGCACATAGGGTTTTAAGAGGGCCGAAAACAATGCTGTGACCTCGGATTCTGTCAGTGCGTTGGTATAGACGGTGACTACCGCCTTGAACGCCAGAATGTCCACCGTCTCCGATCCGTCCAGCATGAGTCCTCCGTTGCTTCCCTCCCGCTTTTCGTACCCAACAGAATACACAAGCCGGTTGATTTTTGTGGAAAAATCGACTCCATCAACAATAAACGGAAGTCTGGTCATACTACACCTCCACAAGAGAGCCGCCGTGAATGCGGCCCTCCGTCTGGTTATAGCGATACAGTTTCCGGCTGAGCACTGCGCCGTCCAGCTCCTCCGTGAAGTGAATCACGATATCCTGCGGCCTGGATGTCTGCACCTGCTGTCCCCCGGCAAATGCAGTCCCTGCGGACAGCGTGCCGGTATTGGACAAGCTGCGCCACACCGCCGCGTCTGCCGCCGGCAGGACCGTCTCATCCCGGTGAAGCTCCGCAACATAGCCGTCATGGGGAACTCTCCACAATCCGCCGGCATGAGAGCCCTCCACCCATCCATAAGTGCCGTCTGACTTCCGCACCCATTTTTTATCCGGATCGATGCCGAAAAATTTATCCCAGCCTTCCTCCAGCTTCGGGCGGGTCCGCTCCCACCAATCCCCCAGATCCTGAATACCCTGTACGGCTCCATCAATGCAGTCCGACAGGAAATTGAAGCCTTCGGTTCCGAGATCCCGCAGGGCGTCTTTTACGGGGCTGAGCTTTTCTCCCAGCTTTGCCTGCGCCTCCTCAAATTTTGCCTGGGACTCATTGGCTGCCACAATATCGTCGTTGGTGTCGATCCATGCCTGTCCGGCCTCTGCCAGGCCCTGGCGGGTCAGCTCCTGGAGCACGATATTGGCCCGCTCTGTGGTGGAGTTTGCGCTCTCCAGCTTAGCGTTGAAGTCATCCTCACTGGTGCCTGCCCAGTTGAGCACATCGGCAAAGGTTCCCGTTACCTGACCGGCCTGGATGGTCTCGTTGATGGCCTCCGCCAATCCGTCGATGGGGATGCTGTCTCCGTACCGGGCCCAGGCACCGATGGCGGAATCCGTCACCAGCATCAGCTCCTCCTGACTCAATCCGATGGCCTGCAAGTTGGCCACTGTGGTGGCCGCTGTCTGGTTGTCACCCAGGACCGAGTAAAGCCGCTCATAGGTCTGGGCCGTCTCCTCGGCGGAATACCCGGCAGCCTGGGAAGAGACCTCCAGCGTGCCCATGATCTTGCGGTATTCCTCCGACGCATCCACCACCTCCGTGATGGCCCCGGCAATGGCGGAAAGCCCGCCCACAATGGCGCCTCCGGCCAATGCGCCTTTCAGCGCCCCCAGCTTTCCAACCGCATCATCCAGTCCGGAAAAGGGAGAGGTCAGATCCATCTGTCCCGCCGCGTCTCCGGCGCTGCGCACCTCCCGGCCATACTCGTCGATGGAGTCGGCACATCGGTCCGCGCTGCGTCTGGCCTCATCCAGATACCGTTCATTGTCCTGGATCTCACCGTTGAGATCGGCAAGCGCAGCCCGGGCATAATTGAGCTGCCGTTTATAGGCATCCGTCCGGCTGTCTGCCTCGCCGTATGCCTCAGCAGCATCTGAGACGGCCCGCTCCAGAGCCCGCACCTTTTCTGCCTGCTGCTCCTGCTCCCGGCGCAGGATCTGCCCTTTGGCCGTGAGGGCCTCCATGGAATTGGCCTGTCCCTTGAATTCCGCCGTGGCCAGCGCCATTTCGGACTTCAGGTTTTTCATTTCCGAGTTGACGGACGCCATCTGCTTTTTGAATTCCTGCTCTCCGTCCAGTTTGATGGACGTGGAGATCGTCCTCACCGCCATGGGTCAATCCTCCTTCCGCTTCAGGCGTCCCCGTCCGACTTCCAGCTCCACCAGATCCGCCACCTGACCAGGGGTCAGCAGCTGCGCCGCCCGGAGATCCAGGCCCAAAATCTGCGTAACCGTGTCAAGATACTCCGGCCAAGTCTGCCGGGTTCCGTTTTTTTTTGCAGCTCCAAAAGCCCGAGATCTTCATACTCCCGCTTGGGTACGTGCTCCATGGAAAGGCCCAGATGGGCAGCCGAGCAAATGGCTCGCCTGGCACGCAGTACATCCAGCGGCCCCAGCAGAGCCGACAGCTGTCCCATGGCAGGGATCGGCTCCGGCGTGTGGCCCAGCTGCCGCCTTGCCAGCTCCCCCTGCTCGGAGAGCTTTTGCAAAAGCCAGCAGGTGGCCAGGAAGGATGCCCGGCTTTCACCGGCGACAACGTCCGGGATCTCCTTGTCACTGCCGAACTTATCATAAAAATCAAACAGCGCCGCACCGTTGAGATACAGGTGCAGCACCTGCCCGTTAAATGCAAAGTCAACGTCTTTCATTGTCGCTCCTCTTTTGAGAAAGCGGGGCGCTGCGCCCCGCCGATCATGTGCCGCTTGCCTTGATCTTTTCGTTTACCCAGCTGGCCGCCTCCGTCTCTGTGGGGAAATCCTTGCTCTTGATCTGCCAGTCGCCGCTGTTGCAGGCAGATGCCAGGAAGTGGATCTTGGAGTTGGCCAGCGTAATGGACTCGCCTTTAGTGGAATATTCCTCACCCTGCATGCTGGCTTTCACCTTGGGGTAATAGATCCCCTGGTATACCTTCACGTTGCCCTCCAGCATTTTGGAGATATAAAAGCCCAGTCCCCCGTAGGGCGGGTTGTCCTCTGCGCCGAAGTGCAGATCCTGTGCATCTTCATCGTCCAGCTTTGCGCCGAAGATGGCGGAAGCCGCCGTATTGGCCAGCTCGTTGACCTCCACATCGATGCCGGCTTCCTTGAACTCCACCACATGCACCTTCAGGGCATTGTCACCGTATCCCTTGGCCTCGTTAAAGGTCGGACTGTCGGTCACCTTGTTCAGCTCCCCCAGATTGACCGGGGTGCCATACTTGGGAAGTGCCCCGGCAGGCTCCGGGTCGCTCTGGGCAAACGGCGCCCACTGCAGCATTTTTGCTCCGTATTTCATGAGCTCCTCCTTTCAGGGACTTCACAGCCCCTTTGACCGTAAATATTCATCGTATACTGTTGCCGCCGCCTGAGTGCTGGCAGCCGCACTTTGCTCGTTGGCTTTCCGGATGAAGTTCCTGGCCGGGACACCCCGTTTTCCGTATTCATTGACAAAAGCAATTTCGGCATTTCGGGTAACGGTTTTTCCCCGTTTTCGGGTCCCTGAAAAAGTAATACTGATATAACGGATGCCCTTTCTTGTTTTGGGCTTATTTTTTTTCAAAGATCGGGCAGTCTTTCCTGTATCCGCTATTGATTGAGCCGCTGACTTTTGTGCCTGCAGTACCACATCCGCCTGGGCATTGAGCATGGAATCCTGGACCGATTCCGGGAGCTGCGCTACATCCTGCAGGCTGAGCATCAGCTCATCCAATCCGGAGGCAGAAAATTCAGCCATTGACCCCACCCACTTCTTCAAACTCCAACACATAGTGCCGGCCATCCAGATCACTGGCATCTTCCATGGTGGGATAGGTAAAGCCGGCGTCAAAAACAGCCTGCCGAAGCTGCCGTACCGTAGGCAGCGGATTTCCTGCCAGCGGGCAAAAGTAATGGAGCTGCAGCAGATACCGCAGCGCGTGGGGAGCATCGTCCCCAAACCCTTCCGGCATTTCCGTTGCATTGTAGGTGCAGTACGCTTCCGCATCGCCGCCATAGATCGCCGGCTCACACACCGGAACAACAGGCGTCACCGCAGCCACCAGCCGGGCGTAGACGGAGGACTCAGCTTCTGCTGTTGCTCTCACAGACGCCCCAGAGCTCAAGATACTGCCGTCCTGCGTAGTCATTGACATACTCGATCTGCCACTCCTTTCCGCCGTACTCCACCCACATCTTTCGGTCAATGGGGACGCTGGTCCATCGGATCAGGAACCTGGCTTTCATCTGGCCAAAGTCCGCATTGGCCCGCACCAGCTCGGTGCCGCTGGTCATGGTCACCCTTGCCCAGCAGCGGTAGACCTCCTCCGGCTCGCCGACGGGGAACCCTTCCCCGTCGGCTTTTTCCGCCCGCCTCAAGATCCGGATTCGGTGCCGGAACTCTCCTGCCTGTACAGGATTCATCTCAGCACCTCCACTCCGCCGGTGTCAGAATCGGACACCGGCAGCTCCGTCAGCTTGAGCTGGGTGAGCATCCGGCGGAGAACAGGGTTGTCGCTGACGCTGCCCTCCGTCTGAGCGCCCCGCCGGTCGTAGCCGTCCAGCACCAGGGCGCAGATACAAAGGTCGTATTGCGCCCGCCGGGGCGTCCCCTCCTTGGGCTCCCGGATGCCCGCCTGAGCCATGTAGCTCACCGCCGCGTCATGGAGCCCCTGGAGGAGGAGTTCCTCCCCATCCTCCAGGGTATCGATCCGGCAGTAGGCCATCAGGCGGGCTTTTACCGCATCATCCATGACTCACCTCCGGCATCAGCCGCCGATGGTGCCTACCACGAAGCCCTTGTCCACGATCAGGTTGCCGCCCACAAAGACGTCGCCCAGGATGGCATACATCCGCTCCACCGCCTTGACGGACTCATCGATCCGGATGGTGTAATCGCCGAACAGGCCCACCTCGAAGTTGAACGGATCACCGTAGAGGATCTTGGTGTCGCCCACCGCTTTCACCAGATCGTAGGGCAGCACCACGCCGCCGTCGGTAATGACGCCGCTGTTGGGGTTGGTGGCGTCAGGGGTAATGGTCAGCAGTCGGCGTTTTTCGTTGGCGCCCCGCAGAGCGCCCAGCGCCTTCAGGTTTGCCTTGGTCAGCAGCAGCCGGGCACCGGCGCCCATGGCCTCGTCGCTGCCGTAGGCAAAATACAGGGTGTCCAGGGTATTCACGTCAATGGCGCTGCCCAGGGAAGCCTCCGCAAAGATGTTCGCAGCAGCCTTATTTTTTGCATTGGTAATGCCGAAGAACGTGGGCGTGGAAGGATCATCGCCGTTGACGATCAGTGCCGCCAGATTCCGGCGCAGGGCCCGCATGGCCATGCCGGAGATCTTGTCGTAGTAGCTGGCCGGAGACAGGCGGGCGATATTGCGGTCCACATAGGAGGTCACGCTCAGCTCATAGGGCTTGATCTCCGCCACGCCGAAGGTGGGATCGGTGGAGGCCGTGCGGGCCGTGCCGGCCGTCTCGCTCACCTTCCCGCCCTTGGCATCCAGCTCCGTGATCACATAGGGCTCCTGGAAGGCGCCCATGCCGGTCATGTCCATCACCCGCACCCGGTCCACGATGGACGGGACCACATTGCCCAGGGGATCGTGGATGGTGGAGCCGGCGCCGGTGGGCTCCACGATGGTGCCCGTGGCCAGGGTGATCTGGTTCATGGCCCGGCGCACCTCCGTGGCGTTGAAGGTGACACTGTCGCCCCGCATCAGTGCGGAGACACGCTCGTGTGCCAGGTCCTCCAGCTCAGATCCGGTGGGGCCGGGAGCCGCCATCATCTGGCGGTCCTGCTCGTCGACCAGGGCCTGCACATCCTTGATCTCGGCGTTGAGATTGCGGATCTGCTCCATGAGGCTCTGGTAATCGGACTTGTTTCCCGCATCCAGAGCTTCCTCGGCCTTTTTCACCAGGCCGGCGCGCTGGTTGATGAGGTTGTAGAGCTTGTGCTTCATTGTTTTGTCCTCCAATCAAAATCTGTTTTTTTCCAGGTCCAGACGGGCAGCAAGCCGCCAGTCCGTTCCGGCGTTGTGAGGTCTGCGCTCCGGCGGCGCCGATGGATTTGCCCGGTCGTAGGCCGCCCGCAGGGCCGTGATGTCCGGCAGGCCGAAGGCGTTGGCCAGGCTGCCCGGACGCATGGTCTGCCCGTCCTCCTGGCCCAGGATCTCATCCACCAGGCCATGGTCCAGCGCGTCCTGGGCGGTGAGCCAGGTCTCCGTGCTCATCATCCGCCGCAGCTCCGCCCGGTCACTCTTGCCTTTGGCCTTGAGCTCATAGGCGTTGAGGATGGCCTCCCGGGTGGCGTCCAGCATACCGATGGATCGCTGGTGCTCCGTGCGGTCTCCTTCCGTGGTAGTGCTGGGCAGGTGCATCATCATCTGCGCCACCGGGGAGATGGCCACCGTGCCGCAGCCAAGGCACAGATAGCTGGCGGCAGAAGCCGCAAGGCTCTGGATCTCCGCCCGCGTGGGGATGGAGCAGCTGCGCAGGATGCTGTACATCTCGCTGCCGGCAAAGACAGAGCCGCCGGGAGAGTTGATCTCCAGCACCAGCTCCTCCCCCCGGGGATTCTGGGCAATGGCGTCCCGCACCTGTTCCGGGGAGAAAGCCCGGTACCCAAACCACTCATAGATCCACCGGTCCTCATCCGAGGACACGATGCCATTCAGGGTCACTCTCATGTCGTTCCTCCGTTTCGGTTCAAACTCAGCTCCACCCACTTGGAGAGGGGCACATAATTCAGCGAGGCCAGACGCTCGTCTCCGCCCTCCACATCCGGCATATCCTCCAGCCGGTTGATGTCGTTGACGGAAAAGACGCCGATCTCCCGCATGTTCTTGTACCAGGCGCTGCGGGCGGCATTGTCGCCCCGCAGCTCCGCCATCATGTTGATCCGCAGCTCCAGGCCGGCAGAGATCTGATCGGCGAACAGCATCTTCCAGGTCTGCTCCTCCTCGTACTGAGTAACGATGGGATGCAGGGTGGAGACCACGTACTCGATGGCATTTTGCTCATTGGAGCTGTATGCCTGCTTGCCCTCCTGGAGCTTGTAGAGGGGGATTCCGAAATACCGGGCAATGTCCCGGATGGCCACCTCCTGGCTCTCAATGAACTGGGCGTCCTTGTTGGTGAGGCTCACAGGCTTGTATTCCAGGCCGTAGTCCAGAATGGCCAGACGGTTTGCATTGGTGGGCCCGGCATGAATCCGCTCCCACTCCCGCCGCAGGAGATCCTTCCGGCCGATCATTCTGTCCGGGTTCTCCGGGTCCTGTACCTGGCCGGAAAGATCCGCCTGTGTCTGCAGCACGCCGCCGGGCTGCGCGCCGTTTTCGTAATAGCGCAAGTCGTGCTGCTGCCTTGCCCTGGCCGCCGTAATGACCTCCGCCGCCCGCCGCAGCACGGAGATGCCGTTCACTCCATCGCGGGAGGCGCCCTTGTAGTGGTTGACATCGGCATCGGGGAGCGTGAACACACTGCCGGCCACGGGATCGCGCACATTGTGCCATACATGCCCGGCAGTGTCCCGCCAGGTGTAGACCAGCTCCCCGGGCAGGGGGATCAGCTCCACGATCTGCGCTGTATAGGGGTCCCGCCGAATCCAGTCATAGCTGTTGCCACGGGCCAGGCGGCTGGATTCCAGCAGCTTTTTCCGAACGGACGGCGTCATGGCCTCGTTGGGCCGGACGTTGAGCAGCCGCAAAATCGGCAGGTCCACCCGTTCACGGGTCACACGGTCCACACAGTAGGTGGGGAGTTTGGCCATGGAGTCCGAAAGGATCTCAATGCACCGGTCCACGGCGCTGAGCTTTCTGGCTGCCGTCTCGCTGGTATCTGCTGCAGCGGGGGAATAGCCGGCCGCTGTCAGGGAGCTGACCGTCACGGCGTTGCGCATGCCGGAAGGCGACCGGGCCACCGCCCGCAGTCCATCGCGGATGCTCATGCCTTACCACCTCCCAGGCAGCTGAGAACGCCCCCCGCCAGCAAAAAGGTGCCTGCGGCAATGACGCCGGCCGGCAGATAGATCATCCCGGCGCCCAGGCTTACCAGAGCCGCCCCGGCTGTCATCATAAGCTCCGTGGCGTAGGCCGCCACCCCGTCTTTCAATGCCTTCATGGATCTCCTTCCTGTGTCCGATTCGGACACGCTATAAGCTGAATCCCGGCCGCGCCATGGCCTCCGCCAGATCCGGCTTTTGATTCCGGTCGATCATCCACACCGCCATGGCGATGATGGAGGCCACCGTGGGGTCGATACGTCCGGTGGATTTGTTTTTCATCGGCTTGCAGTTACCGTTGCCGTCCACATAGCAGCGCACGTTGCCAAACGTCCAGCGGAAGCAGGTATTGTGTACATGGAGCAGCTGGCGCCGGATCATAAGGTCCTCTGTCTCCTTCATGGCCGGCGACAGGTTTCTGAGGTCCTGGGGGATCTCCACAATGGACACGATCGGCTCCAGCCGCTGGGTGATCGTCCGGCTCAGGTACGGGTCAAAGCCCACCATGCGCAGGTCAAAGGTCTCCCGCGCCCACCGGATGGCATCCTCCACGTCCGTGTAGTTGATGATGTCCCCGTCACAGAGGGCCAGGAACCCCGCCCGCGCCCAGTCCCGGTATGGGACGTGGTCCCGCCGCTCGGCCTCCTCTGCCGTGCCTCCAGGCCGCCAGATCATCGGAAACAGCACCGCCGTCTCCAATCCCGGCTGGGGCGGGAACAGCAGCACAAAGGCCGTCAGGTCCTTGCTGGTAGAGAGGTCCACGCCGCCGTAGCAGAGCTTTCCGGCCAGGTGTTCCATCACCCACGCCTCCCGCTCCGCCTTTTTGCTGGGTCCGCACTGGGTCTTGTCATAAAGGGTCAGGGCGATCCACCCCACCGACTTGACGGAGATCCACTGATTGAGCCGCAGCCAGCGGAAGAGCTTTTCTCCCGCCTCGCTGCGCCGGGCCTCCATGGCCTCCAGCCGCACCGTGCGCAGCTTCAGGTGTTTGCCCAGGGACGGATTGAACAGGTACCAGAGGGCCTCGTCCCAGATGTCGATGTCCTTGAGATCGTCCGGGTCGTCGCCGAACATGGCGGTCAGGCCGTAGAGCACCGGCAGCCAGTTGGGAAGATCCCGCTCCAGAAGATCGCTCTGGGCCTGCGGCATGTCCTCGTCGGACACATGCCGCAGGGAGAGGACCTGCCGGGGATCTCCGCCCTCGTCCAGGATCTTGCGCAGCCGCCGGGCATCCCGGACGCCCACGGCCTTCTCGTGGATCTCCCAGCCGATGGAGCAGCGGTCCGGGTCATCGCCGGCCGTGGTCAGTACGATCCACACCGGCTGACGGCGGCCGGAACCGGCGCCGAAGGTCATGACTTCCCACAGGTCCCGATTGGGCTGAGCATGGAGCTCGTCGAAGATCACGCAGCTGGGCTTATAGCCGTGTTTGCTGTACGACTCGGACGAAAGCACCGCCATGACGCCCAGTACGATCCACTTGTATCCGCCGTTCCCGGTTCTGACCCGCTGGCGGTATTCCACCCGCTTCCGGGATTCTATGATTTTGAGCTCGCCCCGGGCGATCATCTTGGCCGTCCAGGGCGCCGTGGTCAGCATATACACGGCATCATTGAACACGATGGAGGCGTTGTCCTTATCCGCCGCGCAGATATAAACCTCCGCGTTCAGCTCGCCATCTGCGAACAGGTGGTAGATTCCCAGGGCCGCCGCCAGCTCGCTCTTTCCGTTTTTCTTTGGGATCTCCAGGTAGAGGTACCAGTACTTCCGCAGGGCCTCTCCCGTATCCTCGTCCGACTCCATGGTGCTGTAAAACTGCATGAGGGCGTCCAGCTGCCAGTCATAGAGCGAGAAATTCTTACCGGTGTCCGTGGTAGGCAGCCGGGAGATAAACTGGCAGACGAACTCTCCCGCCTCCCGGTCCGTGAACACGCTGGATTTTACCGGCATGGGTTATTCCGCCTCTGCCAGAGCCGCCGCCTGCCGTGCCCGCAGCCGCCGGGTGAACTCGTCCGCCTCTTCCCCGGCCGGTGCTTTGGCAGCGTTCTGGATGGCAGAGGGCACCACGATCCTGCACCGGGCAGTAACAGAGAGACCCATTGCCTCGGCGCACTGGCGCGCCTGCTTGAAGTAAGTGCCCTGGACGCCGGTCCACTCCCGGGCCAGTTTTTCGTCCCCCGCCCGGATGGCCGCCCCGGCCCGCTTATCAGCCCGGAGCCACCGCTCCCGGGAGAGAAAGTACTGCCCCAGCACGTCCCGGTCCAGCTCGGCATACAATCCGGCCGCACGCAGGATCTCGCCGATCTCACGGTATTCTTCGTGGAGCCGCTTGGGCAGCCACTTGGGCGGGACCGCCGCGTCCGGGGGCGGCACATGGACCTCCCGGTCCAGACGCTCGTCTATTTCAGCCTGGGTCAGGTGCTTGCGGCCGTTGGCCTCCACCACCGCCGTGGGCTGTCGTTTTCCGGGCATACCGCCCCTCCTTTCCCTGTGTCCGATTCTGACACCGCTGCACAGTCGCAGCGCAGAATCCATATTTGCAGCACCCTCGCAGCCTTCCGCACACTCCCCGTGGGGAGAATTTCTCGCGCGGCAGGGGGCATGCGGTCTTGCGCCGTCCGGGCAAAACTTTTTTGACCCCGGGGCGGGTCCCGCAAGGAATCCCCTCCGCGCATCCGCGCAGGCGCGGCGCCATGCGCATGCGCCCAAAGCTGCGTCCTATCGTCCCCGGTACCGGCTCCGCAAAGTCTCGCTTTTTCCACGGATTTCCGCCATGGTCTTACGGCTGTGGCAGGCGTGGCAAAGGCTCTGCAAGTTTCCGCGATCCGTGAACACGGCCCAGTCCCCGTTGTGTGGGACGATGTGGTCCACATCCGTGGCCCGGGTGCGTCGGCGCGGGTCTCCCGGCGGGTACCGCCTGGCACACTCCCGGCAGAACGGCTCCCGCAGAAGCTGCGCGGGCCGCAGATCGTTTATCCATTCCGGCGTGAGATACATCCAGTGCCAGGACTTGGACGCCTCGCTGCGCCGGGCGCTGTCTTTGGGCTTATGGGCTGCGCAGTATCCATCCGGCACCAGGACGCAGCATCCTGGGTGTCGGCACGGCCTCAGCGGCTTTTGTGCCATCGGGCTATCACCTCCGGGCAAAACAAAAAGCGCCTGGGCCATCGACACTCCCTCTTCGGGTCTTGTCTCATGGCTCAGGCGCTGGTCGCTGAGGACTCTGGCTCAGGCGCTTCGATATTCACGATGCTCTCCTGCCCACACCGCTTGCACGGCCGTGGCAGATTGTGAACGGTAGTGTCCGGGTTGATTTTGAGAATCTTCCCCTTTCCGCACACTGGGCACATGACCCATCCGTTCTTTATGGTCAGTTTATCACGCCGCTCCACCTTTTGCAATGCGTTTCCCTCACTTTCTTCCAAACGTGTCTACTTTTCCACTAGATTTCAAGATTGACGTGCGTGCGCGCGCCCGCGCGCGACATCTACTAAAATAAAAGCACTTCCGGCTCCTGGGGCAAATCTCTTTCTCTGGGACGCTTCGGCAGGATATAGCTGCCGTAGTAGTAGGCGCCAAAGTCGTTGACCGCCTGCCCACGGCGCGCCCACAGCACATCATCCGGGATCTCGATGACGCCGCTGGTGTCCAGCCAGATCTCCGGCGGCTCCAGGCTCCGGGAGAGCGACATGGAGCAGCTCCACGGGTGCTTGCCGATTGGAATCTTGAATCCGTCCGGCCGCTCCTTGTTGAAATACTCCGCCAGCCGACGGTAGCCGCCCTCCTTGCGGAGCACCGGCTCATCGTCCACCTCACCGCCCCGCCACAGGTGGCGCACCTCTGCCGGAGAGAATTGGCTGTCCCGCAGGATCATGTGGATGTGGTAGCGGTGGTCTCCGTGGCGTCCCTCGATGCAGATGATCCAGTCAAACCTCTCTCCGTGCCGCCACCGCAGCATCCTGGCCAGGTATGCCCGGAAATACCGGCGGACGCCGTCGTAGTCCCTGGGCAGATGCTCCCAGTCGTAGGTGAGCGTGTAGTGGCTGCCCTCATATCCATACAGTGCCAAGCGCAGCTCCAGGCGGTCCACCTGACTGCGGCTCACAGCGCTGTGTCCTCCCCTGCGCAGCTGCCGCTTGTCCGCTGCATCCTGCCAGGTGCCGGACGGCCCCAGCGGCGGCCGCAGCGCCCGGCACTCCTTGACCAGCGGTCCCGCTCTTTGGCGGGTGCAATACCATAATTGTCCCGTATTTTCCCCTCCATTTCTAATTTTCCTATTGACTTATATAGTGCACTATGTTATAATAAAAACATGGAAAGGAGGTCAGGACATTGAGCAAAAACAAAAAAAGCGGCAACAAGAAAGCCAGCATCCAAACCGGGCTCAATCTTGTTACCGCAATCCTCAACCTAGTGGTTGCTCTCATACTCCTGTATGAAAAGCTCACAGGCTGACGAGGTGAGGGGAGCAATCCCCTCCCTCTAAGGATAGCAGATACAAAGCTCGGTGTCAAACGAAATGGCGATCTATATTCTGCTCGGAATCAGCATCACTCTGTCCATCGTCTCCATCATCATTTCCCTGCGAAAGAGGTGACCACATGCCAGAACAAGCCGACAAATACTCCACGCAAAAGAAATATCTATCTTCTCAAAAGCAGCTGCGGGTGTGGCTGGCCCCGGAGAAGTACGAGGCGCTGAAAGAAAAGGCCCATGCAGAGGGCACTTCCATCTATGCGCTGGTCAATCGTTGGGTGGATGCATACTTGCAGGAAACGCCGGAGGCTTGAGCCTCCGGTTTTCCTTTTTGCTAACGGCCGTATTTGATCTCCCGTAGGTGCGGATAACGCTCCGGGAACGGGATCAGCTCCTGCTTTCCCCGCATGATCTCCAGAAGAGCCCGGTCCAGGTGCTCCTGTGCCACGTCCTGCTCTGGTCCCCGCTCCACCGCATTATGGAGCTGGTTGTACACCTTGGCCCATGCCTCGCTGAGGGCCTTGATCCGGTCAAATCCCCAGCCGTACTCCGTGTGGAGCGTGATCTGGAGTGTGTCCAGCATCAGCTGCCGGACCGTTTGATCTACGGCATCAATGATGACTTGCTCCCGGGCCGCCTGCCGTTGGAGATAGCCGGATTGTTTAGGCATCAGCCCCACCTCCATCCAACGCCCCCAGCACCCGGTCCATGCACTTGTTGGCAAGGCCCCATAGCCGCATCCGTTCCCGCTGGGCGGCGTTCATAGTCTTTTCCAGCCTTGCGCCCTGGTCCAGCACATCTTTTGGGAGCAGCCCCAGCGGCTTTCCCAGATAAGGGGTCAACAACGTCTGATAGGATTGTAAAGCCTCGTCATACTGCTCTCCGCATTTATCAGCTTTCTCCATGTACACGTCATGTCGGTGCCGCATAATATCGGCCTCAAACTCACTGGGCCGAAAGGAAAGCGCAAAAGAGTGCTCCTTGATCCACCAGATCAGCTCATCCTTGGTGGCATTTTCAAGTTTCATTTCTACAAACCTCCTCGGCTGGCTGGCGGAGCCAGTGCAGCACGCACTGCTCGCATCGCTCCAGAGGGATCGGCACATCCCGCTCCACATCCGCATCACACTCGGGCAGATCCCGGCAGTAGGGGGTCGATATCTCACCCTCCAACAGCCGGTTGATGTTCTGGGCCAGTTCCTCGTCGCTCATGCGCCGAACCAGGTCGGCTCTTGACGGCGTCTCATGGTCGCACGGACCGAACACGCAGATGTTTGCGTCTGTGAGGTCGCCTCCGTAGCTGCACAGGCCATTTTCTCGGTAATAGATGCACGGGTATTCAAGGCTCATTGCTGCACCCCCTCAGCATTTTCTCATACTCGGCCCAGGCGTCCTCAGTCATTGGGCGGCCACAGTTTGGGCATATCTTGTATTTGCGTCCCCAAGTTTCTTTCGCCCTCTCGATCAGTCTGCATGTATAGCAAGTTTTCCACTTTTCCCGGTCAATATGGGCGGGAGGAGACGCAATTTCGTTTGCACGGTCGCATATGTGTTGTAAAGTGCTATCCTTGATTTTTCCGTGCGCTACGTCTCGCAGCTGCTCAAGCGTCATCGGCTTACCAGCGGCAGGCCCCATGGCCTCCAGCTGCTCCACCGCTTCCCGAATAATGGCGCAGCCATGGACGCCGCAGTTATGCTCATGCCCACAGCCCAGGCATACCAGGCTTCCGGTCTCCACCTGCATCATTTTCAGGGCGGCGATCAGATGCTCCCGATCCATCGCCTTCTGACCCGTTGTCGCCACTGATGCATCCGTGCCCGGGTTTACCAGGCTCATAATGTCAGCCGCGCACGATTTGCAAAGTACCCGCGTAAAATCAGGCCGCAGGCAGCTGGCATCCGTATGGACCCGCAGCTCCCAGTGCTTTTTGCACTCCTGCCCGCAGCGGTCACAAAATAGTTTGACGCTCAAAACGGCAACTCCCCTTCCTCGCTCTCGGGGATCTCCGTAATCTCCCCGGCCGGATGTGTGTCCGAATCGGACACCGTCCTCTTCGAGTCTCCAAAGTAGATGTTCTCCGCCACCACCTCGGCGCTGCGGCGACGTCCGCCGTCCTTATCCGTCCAGTCCCGGACCTGGAGCCGGCCCTCCACCACGACCATACGGCCCTTGGTGAAATACTTGCAGACAAACTCCGCAGTTGATCTCCAGGCCACGATGTCGATGAAGTCCGTCTCCTTCTCGCCGCTCTGGCTCTTGTAGTCCCGATCCACCGCCAGCGTCAGCGAGGCCACGGCGGTACCGCTCCCTGTGTGGCGCAGCTCCGGGTCCCGTACCAGGCGGCCCATGAGCACGATATTATTGAGCATTACGCTCCCCCTCTCTCCTGCGGCGGGTTTTCCGCCGGTTTACCGCATAGTCGTTGTAGATCCGCTCCCGGTCGATGCGAGCACGCTCCGTCGCGTGATGCTCCGCCAAAGCGGCCTGATACCTGCCCCAGGCGGGGCAGGTATCTTTGTTATGGCAGCCGGGCGCCCGGCGCTGGCACTCCCGGCACGGCGGCATGGGTTTGTCTCTCACATCCCCACCGCCCTGGCCGTAACGGTAAGCAGGACCAGGACGGCCACCAGCCACACCGCCAGAGCGATCCGCGCCGCCGCTCTTTGCCGGCGCTCCCGGCCGGTATAATTTGCTCTCTGCATTACGCCATCCTCCTTATCTCATTGGATTGCGATGTTGTTTCCTTCTGCTTCGACTTATGGTCAGCAAACCACGGAGTAAGCACTTCCCGCTCCCATCGGTCACAAAAGTCCCTCACTTTTTTCGGAATTCTGTGAGTATACTGCTTTCGATCTCCATGGCGCTCATTTCCGTACCCATGCAGCTGGATTTCTTTGGGGATCTTTCCTGTCATATTGATCTGCAGGGTGTAATAGCTGCGTTCAGGTCGGCGATAGTGGCGGATAAAAAACACGGGTCTCCCTGTGCAGTGCTGACTTCCATAGGTCCCGACACAGTGCCGAAGGGTCTTTCCCTCTAAAACAAGATCTTCTGACACACGAGGCAGTACGACACACAGTTCTCCATCGGTCCACTCCAGATCCCGGTACTTGATAAATGTGCTGGAAAATCCAAGTTGGTACAGCGTTTTCGTGCGATCAGACCAGAATTGTGTAACACGCTCATGGGCAGCAACCAAATTCCGGGGCCAGAGCGTTTCTTCATCCTCTGCCATCTTTGCATCACGCAGCATTTTCCGGTAGTCAATCAGCAGCTGCACCCCGTCCCGAAGCTCTCCCTGCTTTTTTAGATACCGTACTACCACGGTCGGCATCAAATCGGTCCATCCAGCGGCGACCATTTCCAAAAGTTGCTCGACAGCCTTACTCCCCACACATTCCCGGCAATGCTCAAACTCCAGAGCATCGGCTCCTGGGATCTGTATCCTGTACTTGTCCCAGCAATCCACATCTCCTGATGTCCAATTTTTTTGGCGGATCTCACGGAAGGCCGCCTTGCTCATGTGCAGCATCCGATGTGGTTTGACCTCGCTCCAGTCCGCCCAAGAAATAGGCGGCTCGTCACACAGATCCCGCCAGTATACGGCTCGGTCAAGCTGCTTGTCGATCGTATCAGTGACAGCTTGCGCAAACCCTTGCCGCATCAGGTTTTCCACTTGTGGATGCTTTTCCCACACATGGAGATACGCTCCCGGCCAGCAGCCGCCTGTACCAATGTACTCATCAAGCGCTGTTTTCTCTCCGGTATGGCCGCCCAAATCAGGGCCATACGAAAGAGTCCAGCCTCCAATCTTCCGATGTTTTATTCCCTCCCAAGAATAATAAGGCATTTGCATGGGATCTCTGGAGTAGGTGCAGGGGAGCCATATAGCTTCTCTTACATCGCCGCTTTGCATCTTGCCTCTGAATCGACGCACTTTTCCATCTGTATCTACCAGCAGTGCTGCGTATGGGAGGAAATTAGTCGTGTCGGTGCCATCAGAATCCAGCCAACGCCGAACCAACCAATACATAACGGCAGTGTACTTTTCCACATTGACCACTTCCGCCTGAATGACTTGTAAAGTTCTTCCGTGACGCAAATCAGATCGTCGCGTTACCTCTGCATCAGTCCAGCAATGCGGGCACAGAACCGTCTCTCCATCCAGATACTCATTGGTGTCCGGTCCCGGCTCCGCATATCCAGCATATGTCTGTCCATCCGGTCCACTGGTCAAAATAATTCCGCCCTTTGAATATCCGGCTATAAAATCCTCTCCGCATCTTGTACATGTACAGCGGGCACCCCAGCGGTGTTTCTTTGACCGTTCCAAACATTCCCAGTCCTCCGGGAACATGATTTCATGGATCTCATCCATCAACGTTACCGCTTCCCGGTGGTACAATATCAGCGGATCACCCAAGGCATGACTATCATAGACATCCATCAAAACACTTTGCTTCAAATCGTCACAGGGCTGGATCGGCAGTTTTGGGGCGATTTCTTTCCAGTATTGATCCATGGCGGACACCTCACAGAAAGTCCGCCAAGTTGAGGATCTTCGG
>NZ_URDP01000039.1 GCF_900546705.1 uncultured Oscillibacter sp.
CTGCTTGTAAGGCAGGTGCTCTAACCAGCTGAGCTATGCTCCCCGATTGCCGCTCTCGTCAGACGGCAAAAGTTATTATACTGAAAGAGGCCCGATCTGTCAACCCTTTTTTGAAATTTTTATTCTTTTTTCTTCATGTTGTCCAGAAGTCCTTGCAGCTGCTCGCGTGTAAAGGTCTGGACATTGTCACAAAACTGGCAGCTCAGCTCCGCGCTGCCCTGCTCTTCGATCAGACTTTGCAGCTGATCCGGACCCAGACTGATGAGCGCCCGCTCCATCCGCTCCCGGCTGCAGTAGCAGCGGTACTCAATGGGGCTGGTCTCCAGGATTTCCAGTTCAAAATCCGACAGCACTTCCCGCAGGATCGCCTCGGGGTCATCGTTCTTCCGAAGCAGGCCGGTGACGGAGCCGGCAGCCATGACGCCGCCCTCCACCTTGGTGATCACGTCCTCCCCGGCACCGGGCATCAGCTGGATAAGATATCCGCCGGCGGCCAGCACGCTCTGGTCCCGGTCCACCAGCACCCCCAGGCCGCAGGCGGTGGGGATCTGTTCCGACTCCACAAAGTACGCCGCCAGGTCCTCGGCGATCTCGCCGCCCAGCAGGCCCACACTGCCCACGTAGGGCTCCTTCATATTCAGATCGCGGACCACCGTCAGCGTACCCTCGGTGCCCACTGCGGCGCCCACATCCAGCTTGCCGTCCGGCCGCAGGGGCAGGTCCACTGCCGGGTTGTCCACCGTGCCACGCACGTTTCCCTCGTTGTCGGACACGGCCAGCACAGTGCCCAGCGGGCCGCCGCCCTTGATCTGCAGCGTGACGCTGGCCCCGTCTCCCTTGAGGGCATTGCCCATCATGGAGGCTGCGGCCAGGGCCCGGCCCAGCGCTGCCGTGGCCACGGGCAGCGTCTTGTGGATCTGCCGGGCACGCTCCGTCAGGTCCCGGGTGGATACGGCCACCGCCTGTACATAGCCATCCGTGCTGATGGCACGAACCAATTTATCCATTCTAGAAACCTCTCTCATTCGTCTTTTGCTTTTTCCGCCCGGATAATCCAGCGGTCCTCGTCCGTCCGCGGCGGCCGCATGGTCATATCCCCGGTGACGGTGATCTTTCCAAATCCAGCCGCCTCCAGCCATGTCCGCAGCTGTGCCTCGCTCCAGGCCCGCTCCCGGTGCTCTTCAAAAGTTCTCTCCCACGCCCCGTCCGGCCGCAGCTGGAACAGATCCACCTGGTAGGTGCAGATCCGGGTGCGGGCGGAGAAAAACGTGCGCCACACGCACAAGCTCTCCTCTGTCTCATCCATATAGATCTGCTGGTCCATCCGCTGGAGCTTATAGGGGGTGTTCACGTCAAAAATAAACTGCCCGCCGGGACGCAGCCAACGATAGACCCGCCGGAATGTCTCCTGCACGTCCCGCTCCCGGGTCAGATAGTTCAGAGAGTCCAGTGTGGAGACTGCCGCGTCCACCGGCTCCGTCAGACGCAGCCGGGCCATATCCTGGTGCAGGAACAAAGGCGGCTGCCCCGGCAGGGCCGCCGCTTTTCCCATAGCCTGGGTCAGCATCTCCTCGGACCCGTCCGTGGCGATGACCTGATAGCCCCGCCGGGCCAGCAGGCAGGAGATCGTGCCGGTACCGCAGGCCAGATCCAGCACAGAGCGGACGGGAATGGCGCTTTTTTTCAGCAGCCGCTCCAAAAAATCCGCCCGTTTCCGGTACGCCGCATCGGCCATCAGGGCGTCATAACTGGCGGCCAGGGCCTCGTAGCTGCTCATTGCTTTTTCTCTTTCATACGGGCAAAGAGTCTTTCATAGGCCCCCGTGCCGTAGCTCAAAGAGCGGTTGACCCGGCTGATGGTGGCGCTGGAGGCGCCCGTCCGCTCCAGGATCTCGTTGTAGATCATCCCGTCGTTGAGTAGCGACGCCACCTCAAACCGCTGCTCCATGGCACGAAGCTCGGAAACCGTGCAAAGATCCTGGAAAAATTCATAACACTCCTGCTCGTCCTTCAGCATCAAAATTGCCTTGTACAGCTGATCGTTCTTCTCTTTTTTCCCGATCTTGACCATATCTCGTACCCTTTCTTTGTTTTCACGACAATTTTGCCGGCATCCGCCGGCATTTTGTATTTTAACATTCTACTGCGTGAAAGTAAAGGGGTTTGGCTTTAAAATTTTTCATGCTTTAAAGTGTGCGTCCGCACCACAGGCCGTCCCGCCACATACTCTGGGGCAAAGGGATTTTATGGAGAACAGGAGCGTCACGCCTATGAACTATGATCTGACACACCTGGACACTGAGCCGCTGACCGCCCAGCGGGAGTGGGTGTCCGACGGGATTCCCGTATTGCAGGCCACGGTGTGCGTTCCCCGGCCGGTGCCGGCGGCAGGCGGTATCTACCGGCGGGTCCGACGGTACTATCAGCTCCAGTGCCGGGCCTTCTTCCGGTACTGTCAGCGGGAACTGGCCCCACAGGCCGCGGCCGAGTACGCTGCTGCACTGTCCGCCAGCCGTCCGCTGCCGTCGTTCCACGCGGAACTTACGTATCAGGTCACCTATAACCAGGGCGGGCTGTGGAGCCTCTACACCCAGTCCCGGGAGGCCGCCCCCGGCGGCACACTGGTGGTGCGCCGGGGCGATACCTGGGATCTGGCCGCCGGTTACCCTGTTCCGGCAGGCAGCTTCTTCACCGGCAGTTCCCTGCGCAAAACCCTGCTGGCCGCGGCGGAAGCAGAGATCGAGCGCCGGATCGCCGCCGGTGCCGGCGTCTACCGGGAGGACTGGCGCAAGGCCCTGCGGCGTCATTTCAATCCCCAGAACTACTACCTGACATCCGACGGCCTGACGTTTTTTTATCCCATGTGCTCCATTGCGCCCGCCTCCGCCGGAATCCCCGTCTTTACCCTGCCCTATGGTACCGGTACTCTGCGGGCCCTTCCGGAGACGTAAAAATTCCCCGGCGCTCTCGCACCGGGGAATTTTATCACGCCTTTTTCACATAGTCCACATGGAGCAGCGGATGGGTACGGCCCTTCAGCGGCCCCTCCAGCATCTCCATGACAATGGGGTTGCGCTCCGAGCGCTTCATGAGGGCTGTGCGATCGGCCTCGTAAAGGCCCTCTGCACGCCGCTGCTTGACCGGCGTCAGGCCGTAGGGCTGGCCGGCGCCGCCCACGCAGCCGGTCTTGCAGGTCATGACCTCCACCAGATCATAGTAGGCCTGCCCGGCCTCGATATCCGCCAGCAGGCGCTTGGCGTTGACCAAACCGTGCACCACGGCAATCCGCAGCACCCGGTCACCCACCGGCAGCGTCACAGAGCGGATGGCGTCCGTTCCCCGCAGGCCGGAGAACTGGATGGCCTGAAGAGTATTTTTGGACTTGTCCTCCACTACCCTGCGGGCCACAGCCTCCGCCACGCCACCGGTGGTTCCGAAGATGGTGCCCGCACCGGTGCCCATACCGAAGGGCAGATCCGGCGCCTCGCCCTCCAGCTCGTCAAAGCGGATGCCGGACTCCTTGATCATCATGATGATCTCCTGGGTGGTCAGCACCAGATCCACATCCGGCACGCCGTTGTGGACAAACTCCGACCGCTGAGCCTCCATCTTCTTGGCGGTGCAGGGCATGATGGCCACATGGTAGGTTTTGCGGCCGTCCCCCGCGTCCTTTTGTGCGTACTGGTCCTTCAGCACGGCGGCAAACATCTCCATGGGGGACTTGCAGCTGGAGACATTTTTCAGATATTTTGGATTCTCGTTTTCCAGGTACTTGATCCACGCGGGACAGCAGCTGGTGAACATGGGGAACGGGCCGCCCTTGCCCAGCCGTTCCAGGAATTCCGCCGACTCCTCCATCACCGTCAGATCCGCGCCGAAGGTGGTATCGTACACCTCCGCGGCGCCCATCATTTTCAGAGCGGAGACCAGCTTGTTCACGGCGTTGACGCCGGGCGCCAGTCCGAACGCCTCGCCCACGGCCACCCGGACCGCCGGAGCAATCTGGAACACCACCCGCTTGGAGGTGTCATAGAGGGCACGCCACGCCTGGCCGATCTCGTTTTTCACAGTGATGGCACCGGTGGGGCACGCGGCGGCACACTGGCCGCAGCTGACACATGCCGTGGCATCCAGCTTGCGGTCGAAGGCCGGGCAGACCATCAGCTCGCTGCCCCGATGAGCAAAGTTCAAAATGCCCATGCCCTGCATTTCCTCGCACACCCGGACGCAGTCGCCGCAGAGGATGCACTTGTTGGGGTCCCGCACGATTGCCGGAGAGGAGGTGTCCTTTTCATAGTGGGGCCGGGTGTCCGCAAAGCGGACATGCCGCACGCCGAACCGCAGCGCCAGCTCCTGGAGCCGGCAGCTGCCGCTTTTTTCGCAGGTGGTGCAGTCCCGGCAATGGGACGAGAGCATCAGTTCCAGGATCATCCGCCGGTGCTTGAGCAGGCGCGCCGTGTTGGTGCGGATTCTCATGCCGTCCCGGGGCTCCATGGAGCAGGATGCATCGATCTTGCCCCGCTCGTCCTCCACCACGCACATGCGGCACGCGCCGTAGACGGACAGCTCCGAATAGTAGCAGAAGGTGGGCATTTCGATACCGGCCTTGCGGATGACCGCCAGCACGTTCTTCTCCCCGTCGAAGGGGACCCGTTGGCCGTCGATATACATGATTCCCTTTGCCATTGTCTCAGCCCTCCTTTGCCGCCGTAATGGCGCCGAAGGGGCAGATGCCCACGCATGCGCCGCAGTTGATGCATTTTTCCGGATCGATGGTATGGGCCTGCTTCACCGCCCCGGAGATGGCCTCCATGGGACAGTTTTTCCGGCACTTGCCGCATCCCTTGCATGTTTCCGGGTCGATGACCGGATGAGGCTTTTCCCGGTTGCAGATGGGGCAGTGGTGGTCCACCACATGGGCAAGGTACTCGTCGCGGAAGTACTTGAGGGTGCTCTGCACCGGCTTGCAGGCGCTCTGTCCCAGGCCGCACAGGGCCGTATTCGTAATGGTGTCCGCCAGCTCCTCCAGAAGGTCCAGATCTTCCAGGGTGCCCTTGTTGTCCAGAATGCGGTCCAGGATCTCCAGCATGCGCTTGGTCCCCTCCCGGCAGGGCACGCACTTGCCGCAGGACTCGTTCTGGGTAAAGCGCATGAAGAACCGGGCCACCTCCACCATGCAGGTGTCCTCGTCCATGACCACCAGACCGCCGGAGCCGATCATGGCGCCGATGCTCTTGAGGGAATCGAAGTCCAGCGGCAGGTCCAGATGCTCCTGGCTTGCCGTGGTGGCGCCGCCGGAGGGGCCGCCGATCTGGACCGCCTTGAACTTCTTTCCGCCCCGGATGCCGCCGCCGATGTCAAAGACCACCTCCCGGATGGTGGTGCCCATGGGAACCTCGATGAGGCCCGTGTTCACCACGTTGCCGGTCAGGGCGAAGGCCTTGGTGCCGGGGCTTGTCTTGGTGCCGATGGAGTGATACCACTCCACGCCGTTGCGGACGATCAGCGGCACATTGGCAAACGTCTCCACATTGTTGAGCACCGTGGGCTCGGCCCACAGGCCGTGCTCGATGGTGCGGGGCGGCTTGACCCGGGGCATGCCCCGGTTGCCCTCGATGGAGGCGGTCAGGGCGCTGCCCTCGCCGCAGACGAAGGCGCCGGCACCCCGGTTAACGTGAATGCGGAAGGAGAAATCCGTGCCCATGATATGCTCGCCCAGAAGACCGTACTCCTCCGCCTTGGCAATGGCGGCCTTGAGCCGGCTCACTGCCAGCGGATACTCCGCCCGGACGTAGATATAGCCCTCGTCGCTGCCCACGGCCAGTCCCGCGATCATCATGCCCTCCAGCACACTGTGGGGATTGCCCTCCATAATGGAGCGGTCCATGAACGCGCCGGGGTCTCCTTCGTCGCCGTTGCAGACCACGTATTTCTTCTCCGACTTCTGCCGCCGGGCGCCGTCCCACTTGCGGCCCGCGGGGAACCCTCCGCCGCCCCGGCCCCGAAGCCCGGAGTCCAGAATGGTCTTGCAGATCTCCTCGTCGGTCATTTCAAAAAGTGCCTTTTCAAAGGCGGCGTAGCCGTCCTTGGCGATGTACTCCTCAATGTCCTCGGCGTCACTGCTGCCGCAGTTTTCCAGCACCACCCGGTGCTGCTTTTTGTAAAAGGGAATATCCTCCTGCTTCGGATACGCCACCCCGTCCAGATGGTACACCAGCCGGTCGATGATCTCCCCGCCCAGCACGGTCTTCTCCAGAATCTCGTGGCAGTCCTCGGGCCTGACGTGGATGTACATGACGCCCATGGGCTCAATGTGCACCAGGGGCCCCATCTCGCAAAAGCCGTGGCAGCCGCTCATCTTCACATGGAGGGCCTTTTCCGCATCCGTGTCGTGCTTGAGGCCCACGTAGACCTGCAGTCCCCGCTTCTCACACTCAGCCTTGATGTTCTCATAGATCTTCATGGCGCCGCCGGCAATGCAGCCGGTACCTGCGCAGATGAGAACAGAGGGCACCTGACGGCTCTGCCGCAGGGCGTTGCGGGCATTGGCCTGGAATACATGGAAGCTGTCCCGGGTCAGTTTCGTCTGGATCATGCCGTCTCCTCCTTCCGCATCTGCTCCAGCAGCGCAAGCGCCGCCTCCGGCGTCATTTTTGCGTGCACCTCGCCGTCAATGGTCATGACCGGCGCCAGGCCGCAGGCCCCCAGGCACGCCACCGTCTCCAGGGTAAACATGCCGTCGGCAGAGGTCTTTTTCTTCCCCGTCAGCCCCAGGTAGTCCCGGATGGCGTCATAGATGGGCTGGGACTTGCGGACGTGGCAGGCCGTGCCCTGGCACACCTTGATGATGTGCCGGCCCTTGGCCTCCAGGGAAAAATTCTCATAAAACGTAGCCACACTGTACACCTTCGCGGTGCTGATGCCCAGCTTTTCCGCCACCAGTGTCAGCGCATCTTCACTCAGATACTTGTACTCGCTTTGGATCTCCTGCATGATGGCAATCAGATTGGACTGCTGGCAGCCGAAGCTGTCGATAATCTGGCTTGCCCTGGTCAGTTCTTCGGTCATGGCCTGTCTCCTTTTTTGAATGTGTCCCCCATGGAAAAACGTATATTTCTCCCTTGAAACCAGTATAGCGCAGGCCATTTTCTTCTGTCAAAATGTTTTTCATTTTTGTATACTCAAACGTTTTTTCTCCCATTTATTTATCAAAAAAGTCAAAAACATCGCCGTCTCGGTACGAGACGGCGATGTTTTTTTATCAACTTCTTAACTTGCTTTTTCAGGACTTCTTTTTATGCACCACCCGCACCACCATGTTGGTCAGGGCGAACAGGGCAATGGCGTTGGGGATGACCATCAGCTGGTTGAACATATCGGACAGGCCCCACACCAGATCGCTGGAGGTAATGGTGCCCAGGAAAATAAACACCAGAGCGATGACCGTATACACGATGGTAGATTTACGGCCGAAGAGATAGGTCACATTGATCTTGCCGAAGAGGTTCCAGCCCAGGATGGTGGAGAAGGCGAAGAAGAACAGGCAGATGGCCACGAACTTGGCACCCAGTCCTGCGCCCATGACCGTACCGAAGGCCGTCTGGGCCAGATTGGTGTTATTGAGGGTCTGGGCCACAGCGTCGGTATAGCCGGCAGCCAGAGGGCCGTCCGCGGTATAGAGGGTGGAGATAATCACCAGGGCGTTGAGGGTCAGCACCACGAAGGTGTCGATGAACACGCCGATCATGGCCACCACCCCCTGATCGTGGGGGTCCTTCACGTTGGCCAGTGCGTGAGCGTGGGGGGTGGAGCCCATGCCGGCCTCATTGGAAAAGAGGCCTCGCTTGGCACCCTGGCTGATGGCAATCTTCAGCGCGGCACCCAGGCCGCCGCCGATGATGGCGTTGGGCATGAAAGCGTAGCGGAAAATCATGCCGAAGGTGGCGGGCAGGTACTTGATCCGGACCACCAGCACCACCAGGCCGCCGGCCAGGAACAGCGCCGCCATAATGGGCACCAGCTTTTCGGTCACGGCAGCCAGCCGCTGCACGCCGCCCAGGAAGATCACCGCGCAGATGACCACCAGCACCACACCCACGATCCAGGCAGGCACGCCGAAGGCCGTCTCAAACGTGGAGCCGATGGAGTTGGACTGCACCATGCAGCCGAAGAAGCCCAGGGCCAGGATGATGGCCACGGCAAAGAAGCCGGCCAGGAACTTGCCGAACGCACCCCGGAAGGCGGTGGTGATGTAATAGACAGGACCGCCCTGGATGTGACCCGTCTCATCCTTTACCCGGGTCTGCTGGGCCAGGGTGGCCTCCGCGTAGATGGTGGCCATGCCGAAAAAGGCGATGATCCACATCCAGAAGATAGCGCCGGGGCCGCCGGTGAGAATGGCGCCGCTGGCGCCGACGATGTTGCCGGTACCCACCTGGGCGGCGATGGCCGTGGCCAGGGCCTGGAAAGAGCTCATGCCGCTTTTATGCTTGGCGCCGTTGAGCGAGAGGCTGCCGAATACCCGGCGCATACCTTCGCCGAAGCATCGAACCTGAACGAATCGGGTCTTGATGGAAAACCACAGTCCCACGGCGATCAGCAGCACCACCAGGATGTAGTCGGACAAATAGGTGTTGACGGTTTGTACGATTTGAAGCAGCATGGTCAATTCCCTCCCAAAATGAAAAAACGGAACGGCTGAACGATCAGCCGCTCCGAAGAAGAAACTCCAAAGGATTTTGCGCGGGCACCCCATACCCGCGTATTCCCACTCTGTCCTTTTACCTGAGAGATTCAGCGGCAGCGCCGCCTTGCACCTTCGGTCCCCGTTTTCCGGGCTTCTCCAGAGCCACATCCGTCCATAGTCCTCACCCGACTCCCGGGCGCCTGAGAGTTTCACTCCTTCGGCAGGCTTGCGCCGTTCCCCTACGGACTTCGTTTGCCGTTATCCAATTTTTTCTTACCTTACCACGGACGCCTCTCTTTGTCAATTGCATTTTTTAACAATTTGTTTCCTTGTTGCGGACGAATATTTTTTATTCAAGGACATTCACCGGTGGTTTGCCCACGGGTCATCAAAAAAAGGCCGCCCGAAGGCGGCCTTTCGTATCTCAATAAAATGCGTGGATGTAATCCAGTACGTCCTGACGGGTGCCCTGGAAAGGTCCGGGAGTCTCCATCTTCAGCGAGACCAGCGCCGTGCAGTACTGCAGCGCCTCAGCCACGCCCGCCCGCTGACGCTCGGTGATGTAGCCGGCAAACGTGGTGTCGCCCCGGCCGGTGCGGCCGGACAGGTTCCGGGCCTTGATGGGGCAGGTGTAGATGGCCTTTCCGTCGTAGGCCAGCACCTCGGTATTGTGGGTGATGAGCACTTCCTTGGCGCCCCAGCTGTGCAGCAGACGGGCAGCCTCCGCCCGGTCGGTAAGGCCCGTGAGGATCTCCGCCTCCGCGGCATCGGTCTTGAGGTAGTCAATGACCGGCAGGTACTCCTTCTTCTCCGCCCAGTCGTGGAAGGCCATGGTCTTGTCGGATTCCACATGGCGCAGCAGACACTGTACGTCCACCGCCACCTTGCCGTGTTTGGCTGCCTCTGCAAAGAGGGCACCGTCAAAGTCGCCGTAGACCAGTCCCGCGAAGTGGTAGATCTTCGTCTCGATATCAGGAAGCTCGTCAAACCGGAATGGATCGCACACGCCCATGGACGTGCAGGCCCGCTTTTCCTTGTCGGCAGTAAAGTACTGGTTGCGGATGGAGCAGGTGGCCGCAGAGGGTTTCCAGTACACGTCTGCGCCGGAGCCGGCAAAACGCTCTTCCACATCGGCGTCCGCAGGGTTCAGCTTTGTGAAAATGGCTGTGCGGTTGCCGCTTTTGGCAGCGGCAAAGCCGGAGGCCACCACGGCGCCGCCCACCTCCTTGCGCTCATTGCCCTGGTAATCGATATTGTGATCCAAAGACACCGGCCCGATGACCAGCACATCATACGATTTCTTCATAGATGGAGCTCCCTTCCCTTTTGTATTCGGTATGGTTCCTTTGCTGATTATACCATTGTTTTCCTCCGGCGTAAACCCCGGCGATCAAAGCTCTTCCACCGTGGCCACGCCCTCAATGGTGTGGATATCCGCCAGGAGCTTTTCCACCTTGCACTTCTTGTTCAGGCGCAGGGAAAAAATTGCGCAGGCGTTGTGCTTTTCGCTGCCGGCAGAGCGGGTGATTTCCAGGTTCAATATCTTCAGATTCAGCTCCCGGAACAGGCGCAGTACCGCCTCCAGGCAGTTTTTGTTGGTGTATTCCATGTACAGGTTGATCTCCGGCGCGTGATCCAGCATCCGGTACTCCAGCTTGGAGAAGAACAGCTCCGCGGCCAGGATCAGCAGCGTGGCAAAGATGCCTCCCTCGTAGAAGCCGCCGCCCAGCGCCAGGCCGATGATGGCGGAGGCCCACAGTCCCGCCGCCGTGGTCAGTCCCTTGACCCGCTGGCGGCGGGTGACGATGATGGTGCCGGCGCCGATGAAGCCGATGCCCGCCACCACCTGAGCGCCAAGACGGGCCATATCGGTAAAGTAGTGCATATGCAGATACAGGTACTGGCTGGTCAGCGTCGTCATGGCGGCGCCCAGACAGATGAGGATGTGGGTGCGGAAGCCCGCCGGACGGCGCTTGTACTCCCGCTCGATTCCGATAATACCGCCGCAGGCCACCGCCAGCAGCATCCGTATGGTGATGGAAAGTATGCTGACGTCCCGCAGTCCGTCAAAAATCGATAGCATGGCTGCGTCTCCTCCCCTCAGATCTCATCAATGGTGTAGACGCTCTCCAGCTCGGAGATCGCCGTGAGCACCTGGGTGTGTGCCTGCTTGTGGTGCAGTCGGATGGTGAACACCGCGCTGGGATGCAGCGCCTGCCCCTCCCGTCCCCGGTCAATGTCCACCTCGTAGATCTGCACATCCTGGGACTTGATACGGTTGATGATCTGCCCCACGTCATCCAGGGACTGGAACTCCACATAGATGTTCATGTTTCTGGCGTTTTCCACCACCATGGTCTCGATGGGCGGCAGCAGCCGCATGGATAGGAAAATCAGCGCAAAGCCCAGCAGCACGCACTCATAAAAGCCCGCTCCGATGGCAAGCCCCATGCAGGCGGAGGCCCACAGTCCCGCCGCCGTGGTCAATCCCTTGACCTCCTGGCGTCCTGTCACCAGGATGGTGCCGGCGCCCAGGAAGCCGATGCCGTTGATGACCTGGGCACCGAAGCGGGACACATCGGTGCGGATTCCCGTCTCCGCAGCCATCTCCACCCACGCGTGGGTCACCATAAAATACTCGTACTGACTCAGCAGCATGGTCAGCGCCGCGCCCAGGCTTACCAGCATATAAGTGCGAAAGCCCGCCGGGCGGCGCTTGCGTCCCCGTTCCAGGCCAATCAGGCCGCCGAACAGCATGGCCAGCACCATCCGCAGCAGCACGGACAAGGTATTCATCTCCCGCAGCGGGTCCAGTATACTCAGCATCGCAACCCCTCCCTCCGCCCGCCGTTTCCGGCAATACGCGGAGAGGAAGAACCGGCGCCAGCCGTTTCTTCCTCCTGAATTCAATACTTAAAAGCTGCTTTTTTGCAGTTTAAAACGCTTGCGTTGTGGAATTTTCCAATATTTTTACTTATTTGTATCATTCTTTCGGCATATTGTCAATACGCAACTGATATTGCCGGAAGTTTTTCGTGAAAACAGATAATTCCGTGCCGGATATTTAGCAATATTTTCAGCCGCTCCGCGGGACGTGCAGCAAACGTTTGTGCTGCGTGGTAAAGGACGCCCGGGCCTGAACGGGCCCGGGCTCCATTCACTTTGCGGGAAGATACTCTGCCGTCAATGCGCCCTCCGGTCCCACAGCAAAGCACACCGCAGCATGGGGCGGTACGTGCTCCGTAAAACCGGGAACGTCCGGGCAGTCCGAAAAATACATCTGTGCCCCGGCATCCCGCACCAGGGCGAGCGTATCCGGGTGCGCGCTGTTGTAGCGCCGGTCACTGGAAGCGCAGCACACCACCGCCTTGGGCTGCACCGCCTCCAGCAGTGCCGCGTCCGCGCCGTCCTTTTGTCCGTGGTGTCCCACCTTGAACAGATCCGCCCGCAGCAGAGCCGGGTCAATCTGCCCGTAGCCCAGGCAGTTGGTGTCGCCGGGCAGCAGCATTCCTGTACCCTGGTACTCCAGGCGCAGCATCAGGCTGAAATTGTTCATGCGGGCATCCAGGGCATCCAGCTTCCGCCAGAACGCCGCCGGGTCCTTTTCGGCAAACAGGTCGTGGCAGCGGCTCTCCAGTTCATCCGCCTTCTCCGCTGATGGTGAGAGCACCCGGCAGGTCAGGTCCCGGCACAGCGCAAACGACTCGCCGGCGCAAAGGCGCCGGACGGTGCCGCCCCGCCGCTTCACCAGTTCACACAGGCGCTGATAATCATTGAGGGAACGCATGAAGTTCCGCTGGGAGTCCGTAGTTCCCCTGCTGTCATCCAGAATATGCATGTGGGTGTGGAAAAAGTCCACCGGAAGCGTCTGCCACAGTTCTGCGGGCGGAAACTTTTCCGCCACAGCCAGCAGGCCGCAGGTATGATCCTCGTGGATGTGGGTATTGACCATGCAGTCAATGTGTCCGATCCCGGCGGCAGTCAGATAGTCCGCCATGGGACGGCGCCCGGAATCCCGGAAGGCATACTCCCCCGCCAAGGCGCTGCCGCCGTCGATGACCAGAACAAAGCAGCCGTCCTGCCGGGACGGGTCGGGGCACTGGGCCACAACGGCCTCTCCGTATCCCACATTGACAAAGGTAAGTTTCATTGTTTCCATAGGCTTATCCGATGGCGCGCTTGATGTAGAGGCTGGAGAGGATCAGGACCAGGATGGTCATGATGATGGCGCCGGCGCTGCCGAATCCGAAGTCCAGCGATTTGATGCCGTAGTTGTACAGATACTGGGTGATGGTGGCCGTCGTATTGGCAGGGCCGCCGCCGGTGAGGAGGTTGACCTTGTCGAACAGGCGGAAGCTGTCGATGGTACGCAGCAGAGCACACAGCGCCAGGGAATTCTTGATGTTGGGAATGGTCACATACCACAGGATCTTCAGCCGGCTGGCGCCGTCGATACGGGCGGCCTCATACTGGCTGGAGGGCACGGACTGCAGCGCCGCGTACAAAAGCAGGAACACAAAGGGTGCGCTCTGCCATATGTCGATCACCAGGAGCATGCCAAACGCCGTACGCATGTCGGAAAACCAGTTGTAAACCGGCAGGTTCAGCGTCTGGAGCACCTGATTGACGATTCCGTAGTTAGGAGAGAGCATCATGCGCCAGCTCAGCGCCACCGTGACCGTGGGAAGCAGGTACGGCAGCAGCAGCAGTGTACGCATAAGCTTCTGGCCCCGCTTGATGCTGTTGACCGTCAGGGCCATGATGAAACCGAAGAGCATTTCAAAGATCACGGCCAGCACGGTAAAGCGCACCGTGTTCCAGACCGCCTGCTGGAAATAGGGGTCCGCCAGCAGCTTGGTGTAGTTCTTCAGTCCGATAAATTCCGGAGCCTTCTGCAAAGAGCGCAGGAGGTTATAGTCGGTAAATCCGCAAAAAACGATAAAAATCAGCGGAAAAGCGGTCATGACCAACAGCACCAACAGGGTAGGGCTGATCATGGCCATGCCGAACCGGCGGGTGACGCTGTGGCTGGTATTCAGTTGTGATAGTTCGTTTCTTCTCATACGGTTCCCTCGCAGTCGGAGAGGATTTTTTCCGTTCTGGCTCCGGCCGGCGGACCCATCCTGCCGGCCCGGAGCTCACTTGCCGGGGTGCGGAGATACGTAGCCCGGGAACCGGGGCGCCGGAGCGCCCCGATTCATCCGGTCAGTGCGATTGAATTCAGGTCTTGCCGAAGGCGGACGGGACTCAGCCCATCAGCTCCTCCAGCTGGGTCTGGGCGTCGGCCAGGCCCTGATCCACCGTCTTCACGCCGTTGATGATGTTGTCCATCTCGGTGCCCAGAATGGTGTAGAACTGGGTCCACTCGGCGATGACGGGACGATACACGCCGGTCTCCAGAGCGTCGCAGACCACGGCGTACTGGGGATAGGTGGCCAGCACTTCTTCATCCTGCAGGCTGGAATAGCGGCAGGGCACGCCGCCGGAGGGAACGGTGGACTTCTGAACCTCGGGATCCATCAGGTATTCCAGCAGCTCCACGGCCAGTTCCTTGTTCTGGCTGTTGGCGGGCACGCCGATGGTCCAGATGCCGTAGACGTTGGAGTTGTATGCCTCGGCGCCGGCAGTGGCAGCGCCGGAGAGGGCGATGTAGTCGGCAGCAGAGTCAGCAGTGGGGGTGTACCAGCCGGGCCAGCCGATGCCCATGGTGCCGGCACCGGTATCCACGGAAGCGATCAGGTCATCCTTTACCTGAGCCTCGCCGGTGGCGATCAGCTCCAGATAGTAGTTCATGGCAGCCTTGAACTCGTCGGTGTTGACGGTGGGCTTGTTGTTGTCGTCGATGACCCAGCCGCCGTAGGAGAGCAGGATGGGCAGGAAGTCCACCACCAGGTTGTTCTGGCCGTCGCCCCGGTAGATGAAGCCCTTCTTGCCGTCGGCCTGGGCCTGCTGGCAGATCTTGAGCACGTCGTCCAGGCTGGCAATGGTGTCGGCGGTGTAGCCGGCGGCCTCCACGTTGGCCTTGTTGAACATCAGCACGGTCACGTTGCCGTAGTAGGGAGCCAGATACACATCGTCGCCCACATAGCAGATGGAGGTGGTGGCGGGAATGATGTCGTCGTCCAGCTCGTAGCCCAGCTCGCTCAGGTTGGCCAGAACGCCGTTTTCCGTGAACTCGGCCATCCAGGAGCCGTCCACCATGCAAAGGTCATAGGTGCCCTGGGCATTGATGGCATCCATGGCGATGCCCGTATACAGATCGGACTCTTCCAGCTCCTGCACCTCGCAGGTGACGTTGTGTTCTTCCTCAAAGGCGGGGAGGCACTCCTTGATGACGTCGGCATAGGTACCGCCGCGCAGGATCAGCGTCAGTTTGGTGGGATCGCCGGAACTCTCGCCGGAACCTTCCTCGGTATCTCCGCTGCCGCCGCAGGCTGCCAGGGACAGCGTCATGCCAAGGGCCAGGAGCAGTGCAAGCAGTTTCTTCATTTTCATTTCCTCCTAGTCGATTTTGTAAAGCATGTGTAGGGATTGCGGGAAGTTTATTTTGTTACTCTTTGACAGCACCGCTCGACAAACCGGAGATCAGGTAGTTCTGTGCAAAGATCACAAACAAAGTGATGGGGATGACGGAGATCACGCCGCCGGCAGCAACCAGGCCAAAGTTGGTGAGGCTGTCCTCCGTATTCAGCAGGGCCAGTGCCAGAGGCACCGTGTAGTTGGAGGGGCTGCGGGTAAAGATGACGGTGTAGGTGTACTCATTCCAGGCATACATGAACGAGAGCATGGCCACTGCGGCAATGCCGGGTGCCACCAGAGGCAGCACGATCTTGCGGAACAGCTGCCACTCCGTGGCGCCGTCCACCTTGGCGCTCTCCTCCACCTCCTCCGGCAGGTCCTGGAAAAAGCTGATGAGGAACCAGATGATCAGGGGCACGTTGATGAGCACACAGGCCAGCATGACGGGGATCTTGGTATTCAGCACGCCCAGCATGTTGAACATGATGTACAGCGGGATGGTAAAGGCCACCGGCGGCAGCACCCGCACCAGCAGCACCCAGTAGGTCAGGGGCTTTTTCAGTCCGAAGTGGAACCGGCGCCGGGCAATGACGTATGCGGCGCAGATGCCCACCAGCAGAGAGATCACCAGGGATACACCTGTGGTCTGGAGGCTGTTGATGATTGCCTGACCGAACCCCTCCTTGGTAAACAGCTGGGCAAAGTGTTCACCGGTGAGCGTCTGGGGAATGAGGGAGATGTGTCCCCGCATCTCGTCGGTGGGCCGGATGGCCATGGCCACCAGCCAGTAAATGGGGAACAGGGCCACCACCAGCATCACCGCGCAGAGCAGTCCTTTCCCCAACGTGCCGGCTTTGAACTTCTTTTTCATCAGGTGTGCCTCCTTACATTCCGGGAAATTGTAAAAAACAGCCAATTGGCAGTGTACTGTTTTTTTCCCGCGCAATCTATCTGCGTTTCATCAAATCTATGTAAAGAAAAATTTTACATTCTCACACCGAACCCCGGATTTTCAGCTCCGGCGGAACCACCGTCAGCTGCGGACACGCCTCCCCCGTCAGCAGGCTCCGCAGCCGCTCCACGCAAAGCTCTCCCATGCGTCGGCAGTTGATATGCACAGAGGTGAGCTCCGGTTCCAGCATGGGGCAGATGGTAGAGTCGTCAAAGCCCACCACGGCCACATCCTCCGGCACCCGCAGTCCAAGACGCCTGGCCGCTTTCATAACACCCACGGCGATCACGTCGTTGGCGCCCAGGACCGCCGTAGGCCGGTCCCGCTGGTCCAAGAGCTCCGTGGCCGCCCGCAGGGCGCTTTCCACATTGGGCTCGCACATTTTCACATATTGTGCGTCCACCGGCACGCCGTGCGCCCGGGTCACGCTCATAAACGCATTGTACCGCTCTCCCATGATATAGGGAGACACCCGTCCGGCCACCATGGCGATACGCCGGTGTCCCCGGCCCAGAAGATGCTCCAGTGCCAGGCGTACCCCCTCAAATTCATCGGACACCACACACGGAAGATCCAGCCCCGGGATGCGGTTGTTCACCAGAACCACCGCAATATTCTGACTCTGGAACTCCGTAATCATGGCTGCCTGGGCGTCCCCCGCCAGGATCACACCTTCGATCTGCTTGCTCTGGGCGGTGCTGGGCGCCATGGCCCAGTCATCCGCCGTGGAAATCACCAGCTGGTAGTCCGACTTATTCGTCTCCCGCATGCTGCCCTCGCAGATCCCGGCATAGAATTCATCCAGAATGGTGGCCCGCTTCTTGCAGATCAGAAACGCGATCTTGTCCGTCCGCTGGCGGGCCATGGCCCTGGCGATGGCATTGGGATAGTAGTGCAGCAGCTCCGCCGCCTCAAACACCTTCCGCCGGGTGGACTCCCGCACCAGATCCGGATTGGAAAATGCCCGGGAGATGGTAGCGGTGGATACGCCGGACAGTCGGGAAACATCGTAAATTGTAGGGTTCAAGGGCTTCCTCCCTGTTTTGTAAGCGGTTTCATTGTCCAGAAACGATTCAAGCGCCGCAGTTTCCCGCAACGCTTTTTCCATTGTGAGCGTATCATTTTTTCCAGCGGAAATCAAGTTGTTTTCGTAAAATTGTACAGCGCCGATAAAGTACATGCGTTTTTTTTGTGCAAATTATATATAGAATGTAAGCGTTTGCATTTTTTGCGTGAATTTGCGCTTGTTCGCCAATCGTTGACAAACCAGGTAGATTTCCCTATACTGGTGAACAAATCGCAGAGGAGGGAACCGTTTGAAAAAGAAAAAACGCCTCTGGCAGACCGTTACGGACTTTTTTGTCGACTCGTCTCCCTTCATGACCCTGGTGGGTAAGTTTGCATTCCTGGTGATGGCCAACGTGTGCTGGGTGCTCTGTTCCCTGCCGGTGGTCACCGCAGGGGCGGCCACCGCCGCATTGTACGCCGTTCTGGAGCAGCGGGAGTCTCTCTCCTATCTGTCCGTGGTGCCCGCATTTGTCCGCAGTCTGCGCAGGCTGTGGAAAACCGCTACCTTGCTGTGGCTGCCGTTTTTGCTGCTGGGCGTGCTGTTTGTCATGGACCTCTGGCTGCTGCTGGTACGGCAGCTGACCAACAACGTTCTCCTTCTGACGCCGCTGTTGGTGGCCGCCGCCCTTTGGGCCATGACACTGGTGTGGCTCTTTCCTCTGGCTGCGTCCCGCAGCGCCGCGCCCGGCGTGCTGCTGCGACAGGCCTTTCTCCTGGGGCTGGGCGAGCTGCTCCGGTCCGCGGCTGCGGTGGTGCTCTTTCTGATCCCTCCGCTGCTCTATCTGTTCGTGCCCGCCGTTTTTCGAATCACATTTCCCCTCTGGACACTCTCAGGGTTCTCCCTTCCGGCCCGACTGGCCCTGAGTCTGATGGAGCCGGTTTTGAAAAAGCAATCCTGACCCTTCTATAAAAAAAGCGGCAGTCTTTCGACTGCCGCTTTTTTGTTATTGTCCCACCATAATATGGAGAATTTCCTCATCGGTGCGGCGCATGCCCTCCCGGGCCAGGCGTCCCACATTGTCGATGGTGTTTTCCACACCCTTTTTGATGATACCCTCGCCGTCCACAAACTGATGGCTGCCGGTGGTATACATGTAGTAGCCCATGAGGCCCGCATCCACAGCCGCCGCAATCTTAGCCGCGCAGGAGGGCTTGGCACCGTCACAGATCATGCCAGAGCAGATGGCCAGAGCATTGGCGATGGTATGGGCCACCACCTCATACCGGCCGCCCTTGAGGTAGGCAATGCCGGCGGCGGCACCGCAGCCGGCGCTGACCGCACCGCAGAACGCGGACAGGCGGCCGATGCCGGTCTTTTGATGAATGGTCACCAAGTCGGACAGGGTGACGGCCCGAAGCAGCCGCTCCCGGTCGGCGCCTACCGCCTTGGCATAGACGGCTACGGGCACGGAAGCGGTGATGCCTTGGTTACCGCTGCCGGAGACAATGATCACCGGCATTTCGCAGCCGCTCATACGGGCGTCGGATCCGGCGGCGGCAAAAGCCCGGGCCAGGAAACGGACGTCCTCCCCGTAGACCTGACGCAGCGTCCGGCCCACATTGGCTCCCCAGGAGCCCTCCATACCGGCCTGGGCAATGGCCAGGTTGCAGTCGATTTGGCGGCCTACCAGGGGCTCCAAATCTTGGATATCGGCTTCCTGGGCAAAGTCATAAATCTCCCGGACGGACATGGGGTGAGCCGGTTTGCCGCTGTTTTCCAGACGCCGCCCCTGGTGGATGACTTTCCCGTCTCGTTCCACAAGGAGCAGGTTGATGTGATTGCCCTGGAGCACGGCGCGGGCGGTGACGCCGTTTTTTTGCCGCAGGCAAATCTCAATGTACAGCAGCTCGTCGTTTTGTGCGGGAAATACCCT
>NZ_URDP01000040.1 GCF_900546705.1 uncultured Oscillibacter sp.
GTGTTGGGACCGCCGTTGATGATGGCCGCGCCGCCGATCTCATAGGCGGTCTGCTTGGGGATGATCAGCTTGAGGGGATAGCCCTCCTGCTGGGTCTTGAAGCTGTCGTGGGCCCAGGCAATGGAGGCGATGAACTCACCGGTGGCAACGGGGCTGATCACGTCGCCGGCGCCCTGATAGTAGTGATGGACGTTCTTGTCCAGTTCCTTCAGGTACTCCCAGGCGGCGTCCTCGCCCAGTCGGAAAATCTGGCAGGCAGCCGCAATATAGGCGCCGCCCGCAGTGGTGGGATTGGACCAGACAAACACGTCCTTATAGGCCGGGTCCAGCAGATCGTCCCAGGTGACGGGCTCCGCCACGCCCTGCGGCGCCAGCTCTTCCTGGAAGCGGTCCTCGTTGATGATGATGCTCAAAACGCCCATGTACCAGCCCTGCCAGAGATGGTTGGGGTCATTGAACCGCTCGTCCAGGTCGTCGTTGTTGGGAGAGTCATATTCCAGGAAAGCGCCGGCGTCCGCCAAAGAGCCGTACAGGTCCACGGAACCGCCCACCAGGAAGTCCGCCTGGGGGTTGTTCATCTCCGCCTGCACGCGGGCCACGGCGTCGCCGCCGCCCAGGGAGATGTACTCGATTTCAATGCCGGTGTCCTTCTTGAACTGATCTGCAATGGCAATGGTGTTGTCCTCGTTCAAAGCGGAATAGACCACCAGCTTTCCGCCGGTTTCGGCAGTTCCGCTCCCCCCATCCGTTTCGGCAGCATTGTTTCCGCCTGTGTCTCCACCGCAGCCGGCCAGGAGAGTAAGACACATGAGCGCCGCAAGCGCCAAGCTGAAGAACTTTTTCATACGTGACATCTCCTTTTCATTCAATTATCCTTTTGCCGAGGATTTGGTTCGTCCCTTCTGATATCAACGTATCACCAAAATTGGAACGTGTCAATTTATTTCTTTCCGTTTTTCGCCTATAAATGCACAATTCTTACAAATTGAACATTGTACATTTGATTTCATTGTCTATATTAACCATTTTTCTGACAGAGCATTTTGACTTGTCAGCCGCCTTCCAACATAGTAAAATAAGGTCATAAAACACCGACGGCAAAGGAGGCGGCACCATGCCCACCATCAAGGACATCGCCCGGGAAGCAGGCGTTTCCCACGGTACGGTTTCCAACGTCATCAATGGTCGCGGCAATGTCAGTGTGGAAAAAATTCGCCTGGTCTGGCAAGCGGCGGAAAAGCTGGGCTACAAAGTCAACACCAAGGCCCAGAGCCTGCGGCTCGGAAAGGGCCGCGCGATTGCCGTGCTGCTGCCCGGGATCGAATATACACATTGGGCCGCCATGTACGAGGTCTTTCAAAGCGAATTTTCCCAAAAAGGGTACTCCGTACAGCTCTACTCCACCCGTTCCATGGAGAGCAGGGAGCTGTCCATGCTGGCCGAGGCACTCAACGCCCGCTTCAGCGCAATCATCACCAGCACCTGCCTGACGGACGCCCTCGCTCGTTATCGGGCGGAGGCCCCGGATCTGCCGTTGGTCTTTCTGCAGCGGGAAGGGCCGGAGCAGCCGGACGTGATGTACGCAGGCTTTGATCCCGGGCAGGCGGGCCGGGACATCGCGTCCTATATCCGCGCCCGGGGCGGGAAGCGGATCGGTGTCTTCACCGAAGCCGCGGAGCTGCCGGATGCGGCCTTGTTTATCCGGGCAGTCCGCGCCCACTGCCAGGATGCAGAGGCAGTCAGCTTTCTGGATTGCCGCAATTACCAGGTAGGCCTGCGGGCCTTCGAGTTCTTTGACAGCAGCCAAAGTTATGATTATATTGTGTGTTCGGATCGGCGCAGAGAAGACGCCGTCCGGGCGGCCTGCGCCTACTCCAGCCAGGCTCCGCTGCCGCGCTTCGTCACGCTGGCCGCAAAGGCCGCGGTGACAGACCCGGAATCCTCGGTCTACGAGCTGGACTACAAGCGCCTGGCCCACAAAATCGTAAAGCAGCTTCTTTCCCGGCTGGAACAGGGAAAGCCCCTGCCGGGGAAGCTGCACATGGAAAACGACGGGTTCCGCAGCATGCAGGCGCCATCCGTTCATTTGCAGGCGAAAACCCTGCGGATCCTGACGATGGCTTCCCCCTCCACGACTGCACTGGCCCGGCTGGCACCCCATCTGGAGAAAACCTCCGGTATCCATCTGGATCTGACGGTCCTGCCCTCTTTGCGGGATGTGTACCGCGCGATCCAGTCTCCCGCCTGCAGCCGGTACGATTTGATCCGCATGGACGTGGCCTGGCTGGACGAGCTTGGAACGGCGGTGTACCGCCCCCTCGCACAGATTCCCTTTGATTGGGATGCCCTGCTGTCCCGGACCATTCCGGAGCTGGGGCAGCATTTTACCACCGCCCACGGCGTCCGCTGCTGCGTTCCCTATGACCCCAGCATCCAGCTGCTTTTCTACCGGCGGGATCTGTTCACCGATCCCACCTACAAGCGGATGTATTTTGAGGCCTCCCGGGAGGAGCTTGCAGTCCCCAGAACTTTCACCGACTATAATCGCATTGCCTCCTTCTTCACGCGAAGCTGCAACCCCGCCTCCCCGACCCAGTATGGTTCCACCGTGGCCATCGGCAACGTTGTCGTGAGCCCCAGCGAATTCATGCCCCGTCTGTTTGCCGAGGGCGGGCAGCTTCTGGACAGCCAGGGCCGCATCACCCTGGACACGCCGGAGGCTCTGCGGGCGCTGAAAAACTACCGGGAGACATTTTCTTATTCAGATCGGACCATCTACGATTTCTGGAAGAATGCCCTGGAGGGATTTGCCGACGGGTCCGCCGCCATGACCGTCGTATTTATCAACTACGCCTCCCACATTTTAAATTCTCAAATGTCCCGGATCGCCGGGAAGCTGGGATTCGACCCCGTTCCCGGCGGCAGGCCCCTGCTGGGAGGCGGCGTGATCGGCATCACCCGGGGCTGCACCTGTCCGGAGACGGCCTGTGCCTTTTTCCAATGGCTATATGCCGATCTGGTGGCGCCGGTGTTTACCATGCTGGGGGGCCTCTCCCCCTGCCGGTCCGCATACAGCAACCGGGACATCAGCGAACAGTACCCCTGGCTCTCTACCGCCCGGAAGAGCTTCCCCACAGCGCAGCGCCGAAGCAGCAGCACCTACTATCAAAACTTCAGTGAGCTCCAGTTGGAAACCATCCTGGCCTCCCGGGTGCAGCAGGCAGTTTTGGGCGTATGTTCTCCGGAAGAGGCCCTCAAGCAGGCCCAGGTGGACTGTGACAGTTATTTTCAGCCCTGGTAAAGCAAAAGGGCCTGCGGGAAAACGGACGGCTGCGGAAAAAGCAGAGGAGGAAACGCCCCGGTCCCAGCGGCTCCGCGGTGCGGGGCAAATTTCCCGCCACCTGAAAGCCGCAGCTTTTATATGGCAGCTACATGGCAAAACGCCCCGAAAACCATGGTTTTCGGGGCGTTTTTTACCAAAAATCAGCAGGTCTGGAAACTTTTGGGGAGTACCGCTCCCGCATCATTTCTCCCACCGCTCCGCAGTATGGGCCGCGGTGCGCGGGTCTGGTTCCGCAATGCGATCAGGAGGCCTGCTGAAATCTTTGTCCAAGGAGCTTGTTCAAAACAGCTCCCGGTTTCTCTGCCGTCGGCAGGTCAGGGCGCAGAGTAGGATGCTGACCGCCAGAAGCCCGGCGGCCACCGCCGCCTCCGTTCCTTTCGGCAGCCAGGGGCCGCCCTCCCAGAGACGCCGGAAGCAGAAGGGCTGGTCCAGGAGCCAGCTGCCCAGCACCGCTCCCACCGCCACAAACAGCGGCAGGGCCTTAAGCAGCATGGCGATGTAATTGCCGCTGTACTGGGAGAGGAACACCGTGAGGCCGGCGGCCGCCAGGGACAGCGCCAGGATCAGTCCCGTCAGCACCACGAAATAGGTCCCGTAGGTCCAGTCGAACCAGGGCGAGCCCCAGGTCCAGATCCCGGCCAGGCCGCAATCCCGAAACTGCAGCGGCTTTTGCGCCAGGAAGGGAACGGCATAAATGACGAGATTGAGGATCGTCAGCACCAAAGCCGAGCACAGGGCCGCCGTCATCTGGGTGGTCAGGATCGACCGGCCCCGGCGGGAAGTCCACTGCATGGCCCGGGTCCTGCGCAGCCGGTCCCGCACCAGCGTGGGCGAGAGTAGCAGCACAATGCTCAAAACGCACCACACCGCCAGGTCCTTCCCATACTCCCGGGTGGAGCCCTTGACGGAGAACGCAAGCAGGGAGTGGGCCCGCTCCGGTTGAGCCAGCTGCTCCGCCCGCCGGATCATTGCCTCCGGCTGTCCCTCTGCCTTTCTGTCGGAGCGTTCCAGGGCGCTTTGCTCTTCCCGGGTGTCATACAGCTCCATGGTATTTTGAATTTCGTTGATGCGGTACCAGTTGGTGCCGCTGTACACCCGTTGGACCAGAAACTCCCGGTCCATGTCCGCCTCACCGTCAGACGCTGCGGTGTCGGAGCGGTAATCCTCCACGAATTGACAAAAAGCCTCGTAGTCCGTCAGGCCCGCCGCGGCGGCCTCCGGGATGGCGGCGATCTGCCGGTCAAAGGCCTGGAGCTCCTCCGCCAGCTGGCCGTCCAGCGACTCCCGCTCCTCTATCTCCAGGGTGGGGCCGTACTCCGCCACCCACTCCGAAGCCAGCTGAAAATTGGCCTGGGCGCTGGGGCCGTTGCAGAAGTATTCAATGTAGAACTCCGGGAACATCCAATAGTACACCGCCCCCAGCAGCAAGATTGCCGCCAGGATGCCGGGCCGCCAGATCTTCCGCAGTTCCCACGCCAAAAGCCTCATATCATCACATCCTTTCTCCGGAAGCGGCGCAGAGCCAGGGCCGTCCCGGCACTGAGCAGCAGCAGGTTTCCCCCTGTGGCAATGGTCTCCTGCCAGGGCAGCACCGCGCTGAGGCCCAGCTCCGTAAACCAGCCGCCGCAGCAGAGCCACACCAGCGGGAGCTGGAAGCAGGAAAGCATATATCCCACCCACAGCGGGAAATTTCCCAGCACGGATGTAATCCCCAGTCCGCCGAAGCACAGCAGGCCCAGCGCCAGCGCCGCCAGATAGGGGCTGCGGACCAGGGTGCCGCAGAGGGCTGCCAGCAGGGAAAATGATGCCGTCAGCGCCGCCCCCAGGGCCAGGGCCGCCGCCAGATACTCCGCCACGGTGAAGTCCCCCCAGGTGAGGAAGGGGCGCACCAGCAGCATGTCCGTGAGGTAGTTGAACTGACTGGAGACGCTGGCGCTCCAGACGCCGCCGTAGTCGAACCGGGCGAAGTAGAATCCCAGGGCGGGCACAGCCGTCAGGGCCAGGAATACGGGAGACGCCGCCAGAGAGGCCAGGACCTTGGTCCGCCGCAGATCCCGCCCGGTCCGGGAGGCACAGGTGAGGCTCTCCGTGTGGTGCATCCCCTCGTAGCCCAGAAGGTACAGCGTCCCCAGCATGGCGGCAATGGCCGCCTCCCCCAGGATGGCGCGCATCAGCGTGCCGAAGAGGAACTGGTGGCTTCCCTGGGTGACGGGCCCGGCGTACAGGTCCATGCCCGCCTCCGTCCGGGCCAGGTGCTCCACCCGGGCGGACAGGGCGTCGTATTTCCGGGCCATCCACGACGCAGCCGTGGGAGAATCTTTCACCACGTCCGTGTAGAACTCCTTCAGTATACCGGTGTCGTAGGCCGCAAAATTGTTCTCCAGGCCGGTGACCGACCGGAGCAGGATGCTTCGGTTCTCCGTCTCCGGCAGGGCAGACAGCCCCTCTCGAAATGTCTCATCCACCCGCTGGCCCAGAAGGGCGGCGTCCGCGGAGGTATCGTTGAAAAAGGCCCGGTCCTGCTCCGAGAGGGTGCAGATCAGCAGCGCGTTGAACAGAAGGCTCAGCGCCAGGAACGCCCACAGGGCCGGCAGGCGGAAGAGCTTGCGCCACTCGTACACGGCGAGGCTCATGACTGCCTCTCCCGGTAGATGGCGAGGAACGCGTCCTCCAGCCCCGGCGTCACAGGATGGGCCCCGGCGGGCGGCGTTTCCGTCAGGATGCGCAGCACCGGCCCCGTCTCCCCCTGCCCCTCGCTGAGCAGGAACTGGTCCAGCCCCAAAGGCGTTCCCGCCGGGATCTGAAAGACCTTCCCGTGGAACCGGGCGCAGATATTGGCGGGGGTATCGCAGCAGTAGAGCCGGTGGTCCCGGAACATGACGATCTGCCCGGCGATGGTCTCCACGTCGGAGACGATGTGGGTGGACAGCAGCACAATCCGGTCCTCCGCCAGGGCGTGGAGCAGGTTCCGGAACCGCACCCGCTCCCGGGGGTCCAGCCCGGCGGTAGGCTCGTCCAGAATCAGCAGCCGGGGGTCGTTGAGCATGGCGCAGGCGATGCCCACCCGCTGGATCATGCCGCCGGAGAACTTACGGAGCTTCCGGTCCCCGTCCGCCCCCAGGCCCACCAGCTCCAAAAGGCGGCTGATGCGTCCCTCCGCCTCCCGCTTGGGGATGCACTGGAGGGCAGCCGCGTACCGCAGGAACTGCCGGGGGGTGTAGTTGGGATAGTACCCGAACTGCTGGGGCAGGTACCCCATAAGGCCCCGGTACTCCGCCCCCAGGGCCAGGATGTCCTCCCCGTCCCAGAGGATCTGCCCCTTGGTGGGAAACAGGAGGGTGGCGAGCATTTTCATCAACGTGGTCTTTCCGGCGCCGTTGGGGCCCAGCAGCCCGTAGACGCCTGGAGAGAAGGTCAGGGAGATATCCTCTAACGCGGTGAAATCTCCATACCGCTTTGTGACGTGTTCAACCGAGAGCATAGTTGGTTCCTCCTTCTGCGGGCCGCCGGCAGAAGCGGCGCAGCTCCGCGAAATACAATGCCAGAGCGGCGGCGGTGAGCAGGCAGAACAGCACCGTGGGCACCCCATCCAGCCACCGGGCGGCCCGCTCCCACAGCAGCGGAACAATCCCCAGTGCCGCCCAGGCCGCCGGGGCCGTCAGCAATCCGGCGATCCCCCGCAGCCGCAGGCAGCAGAGGGACAGCGCCCCGTACAGGCACAGACCGGAAACCGACAGGGCTACCATCCAGGAAAGAGAGACGGTACCGCCCGCCAGATACCACAGCAATAGGTTGGCCGGCACGCACACCAGCACCGACACGCTCCCGAATACCAGCATCCGCAGGGCCGTCACGGCCCGCAGGGACACCCGGCAGGTCTGCCGCCACTCCAGCGTGCCGGACTGGGCCTCCTTCCAGGCAGTCAGCAGGTGGAGCGCGGCGTACAGCGCCGGGGAGAGCAGAAACAGCGCCGGGCCCAGAGGGCCCTGCCGGGCCGCCGCGGCCACCGCCGGCAGCAGGCACAAAACCAGAAACAGCGCCGAGAGGAACAGGCAGTCCGCCGTGCCGAAAAACAGGGTGCGGAATCCCACCGCCCGGAGGGTCTCTCTCAGCGTGTGCCGGAAACCCGGCCGGACCGGAAGCCCGGCGTCCAGGATGCGGGTCACGGCAGCATCCTTTTCCGCGGCGGTCGGCATGGGGATCTCGTTCCAGCGGTCATTCATGTGGATCAAACTCCTCTCTCAAACGCCCCAGCAAGCGGTAATAGCGGGACTTCACCGCCGCCTCCGGCTCCCCCAGGGCGGCGGCGATCTCCGGAAAGGACTGCTCTGCGTAAAGGCGCAGGCGAAACACCGCCTGCCACTGGGGGTCCAGACCGGAGACATAGGCTTCGATCTGTTCCAGCAGCGCCCGGTCCTGGCTCCGGGCGGCGAAGTCCTCCTCCGACGGCACCTCCAGTTCCTCCAGAGGCAGGGGCCTCAGGCGGGAGCGGCGGCGGGCGTCGATGACCTTGTTGGCGGCGATCCGGTAAAGCCAGGTGCGAAACGTCCCCCGCTCCGCCCGGTAGGCAGGCAGTGCCCGCAGCATGGCCAGGAAAATGGACTGGGTCAGGTCCATGGCGTCCTCTTTATGGCCGGTCTGGCGGTAGACAAAGCGGTAGATCTCGTCGTAGTGGGCCCGGATCAGATGATCCGCCGCCGTCCGGGAGCCCTTGCGCTGTATCTCCCGGATCCATTGCTCTTCCACTGCCTCACCGCCTTTCCGACTATATATTCGCTCAATAGGGTACCATCGTTTCAGAAAAAGGAGAAGAAATTTTTGCCGCAGTTCAGCACTTGCCTCCGGGGCCAAAACGCGCAGGATCTGCGCCGCCGCAAACAAGACAGGGGCCCCGGGAGACGGAAAACGAGACAAGGCGCTTTTGCAGACGCCGGACCGGCGCGGGCAGGAGCAACTGCTGAAGCCGGCAGCCGGCCGTCTCCCGCTCCGGGGAGTACACGGTTGCAAAGCGGCTGTGGTCCCAGCTGTCCGCCAAACCCAATATCCGGCCCTCCACGGCGCCCCGGACCGGGCAGTAAAGGATATGCTCTATCCGGAGTCGGTCAGTGGAATTTGAAAAAGCGAGCTGGCAGCCCTGCGGCGGGCGGGCCTGAATATCACCGAGAAAACCATCTTCGTCAGCAAGCAAGCCGCCAAAGACGAGGACAACAAGCTGATCGTGGCCCGCCCCAAAACTGAGAACTCCGTCCGTCAGATCTCCATCCCACAGGAGGCGGTGGACCTGCCGGTCCGGGAACACGCCAAGTACCTGAACACTCCCTGGCTCTTCCCCTCCTCCCGCACCGGAGGTATGTACCATCCGGACTCGGCGGCTACCCTCCGCGCCTACACCCACACCACCCGCCAGAAACAGGACGAGGCAGCCCAGACCATAGGGAACCTCATGGCGCAGGTGCGGTAAAAACGCCTCCAGAAAGCAGCACAGCGCACCGGGCGGGAAGTTCCCGTCCGGTGCGCTTGATTACTCCCGTGCGAGCCCAACAGCATGGGTCGCACAGGAAACGGAGGCACACAAAAGCGGCAAAACTACGCCGCAATTTGCATTATCTGTAAGCCACGCAATGATAATGTCTTCCGAAACACTCTTGCAGCATCTGGCGCAAGGCGCCGAAGGTTTTCGTGTCATATTTAGCGGCATCTAAGTATATGGCTGGAGGAATCTGTCCCATTGCCCAAAAAAATATGCCGGTGTTACATTCATAGATATCTGAAATCGGCATCCCCATCCATGTGTAGCCATCTTTTCGAAAGTTTTTCCTAGAGCACTTCGATGCATGGATAACGGCTGGCACATAGTAATGAACAGCGCTTCCTGTATCGGAAGAAATCACCATCCGATCCTCATAAATATAAACCCGTATGGTGTCATTCCCCCGAATTCCCGAGCGATAGAGAAAGAGCCGAAACGTCCATTTCCCCAGATAAGGAATCAAGAAAAACCAAAGCGCAGTGAATATGAGGAAACAAACTACATAACGGATTTTAACAGAGAGAGGGGCACCATATACGAATAACAAAATTATCAAGCCGGAATAAATGACGCATATGGGTAAAAACCACTCCCAGAATTTCTTGGGACATTCTCGCAGGAAAGACCGATAATAGGAAATCGTTCGCCATTCCTCCGGCTCCAATATAAAAAAATAGTTCATCGCAAGCCCCCCAATAATCCGGCCCCAGCGAAGCCAAACATTCTGTCAACCGTCCCTCATGGGAAACGACATCCCTGCTGCCGCAAAGCAGGATTCTTCCTATCGTTCCGCCGCGATATAGATCTGCGATCCGGCATCATCTGCGCCCCCTTTTGTATCAGGCTGGCCGTCGTACAGGGGACTTACCGAGAAGAGGATTTGATCCCCCAGGGGCAGAAGGCTGTCCTGTATCTGCCCCGGGAGCAGAATTCCCTGCGAATAGTTTCCATTGCGATCACAGAAGTAACACGGGAGTGAAACGGATGCATCCCCGTGGGCCGCAGATAGATCCGGACAGACCTCCACCTCATAGCCCGCCGGTGTTCCCGCACAAATGCCCGGCAAAAACTGAGCCAGGTCCATGCGCTCCACCAGCGATGCAAACTCCTCCAGAAGGAGGGGAGACCCATCCTCCCCGTCCGCATCGGGCCATGTGATCGTACTCATCCCGCGGGCTCCCTGATAGAGGAGCATCCGTCCGTCGGCGCGAAGCGTACCGCAGTAATATTCATCCCCTTCGCTCCGCTTCAGGGCCCACATCTGCAGCGTCACATCGGCAAGACCGCCGCCCGCATCCAGGATCAGGCGGGACGCGCCGCCAGCCAGAAGATAGACATCGCCTTGTGTGGGAACTTCCACTTTTGCCTGCTGGACAAGGCTGCCCAGGTCCATGGAAACGACTTCCGTTCCGATCTCTCTGAACGAGGCAGCGATCTCCCGCATCTCCGGCAAAACCTCCTCATGGGCATCATCCCAGATCAGGACGACCATATGGTAGGGGCGGCTGCCCCGGTCGGTGAAATAGACCTCCTTGTGGCGGCCGTCCGCCATATCGGCAGAGATCAGGAAGGAAAATGGGCTGTCTGCCGGAAGCGTGGCGGTCTGATCGGAATAGTCCAGGCAGGTACGGTCAATCGCCTCATAGTTGCTCACCGCCCGATCAGGAGGCAGATCCGGGGTCATATAGAAAACTTCGAGGGCAGCGCCCTGGGCATCCAGGATCCAGTCGTCATATCCCTCATGTTCCTCCAGTTCCCAGCGTTCCGCATCCAGCGAAATTTGATAGTTGTCCCGCAGCTGAAGCAGTTCACTGGCGGGATCTGACGGCTCCACCGCCTCAGCGGAAGACTGTGGTCCTTCACTCTGCGGAGGCTCCTCATCCGGCGCACTCTGCGGATTCACCGCGCAGGCGGCGATGACCGCGGCGCAGACCGCCGCCCCCGCCAGCACCGCCCACAGCCGGGGCCGCTTCCATTTCAGCACATTCACCACCCGCTCCCGGGTGTCCCCCTCGCCGAAGGCCAACGGCGCTCCGGCGATAATGTTCCGCCCCGTGGCAAGGCGCAGGAGAGACGCAGAGTAGTCCGCCCGGACGGCCTCCCCCAGCTTCTGCATCACCGCCTCGTCGCAGCTCATCTCCATGTCCCTGCCCAGCAGCACGAAAGAAAGCCACACCAACGGGTTGAACCAGTGGATGCAAAGGGCCAAAAACGCCAGCAGCTTCACCACATGGTCCAGCCGCCGGATGTGGTGGCGCTCATGGAGCAGGATGTAGCCCCGCTCCCCCTCCGGCAGGGCGGAGGGCAGGTAGATTTTCGGCCGGACCAGGCCCAGCACGAAGGGCGTGCCGATGTGGTCCGCCAGGTACACGCCCCTCTCCAGAGGCACCGCCCCCACCAGCCGCCGGCGCAGGCGGAGCAGGGACGCCACGCCGCAAATCACCATGGCAGCCGCGCCCGTCAGCCAGACGATGGCAATGGCGATCGGCGCCTCCAGGGGATCGGCCGCCGTCTGTTCCTCCCCCTGGGGCAGGGCCCCCGTGATGGCCTCACCGATCCCGGGGACCGGGAGCTCCACCGTGGGGGCCGGGTCATGCACCACGTCCCGGGGCACATAGGCCGCTGCGCTGGTGTGGGCCGTCACCTCCGTCACCGGCGTGTCCAGCAGGCCCATCAGGGAAATATTTGCCGTCAGCGACACCGGGCACAGCAGCCGGAACAGCACCACCAGCCACAGGGCATAGGAGCAGATCCGGGGCGCCCGCCGCAATGCCAGCCGCGCCAAAAGAACCAGAACGATCACCACGCTGCCGGTGATGGTCATGTTCAAAATGATGGGCAGCAGCTCATAGGTTAGGAAATCTCCCATGGCTCACCCCTCCCGGCTCTGGTCGATCAGCTTTTGCAGCTGATGAATTTCCTCCTCCGACAGCTTCTTCCGGCTGGTGAAGGCGGCGAGAAACGCCGGCAATGACCCGTCGAAGGTCTCCTCCACGAACCGCTCCGATTGCATGGCGTGGAATTCCTCTTTGGAGATTGCGGCGGTGACGGTGCCGCCGTCGTTGCGGAACAGTCCCCGGTCACAGAGCTTTTTCAGCACGGTGTAAGTGGTGGACTTCTTCCACGTCAGCTCCTCCCGGCACAGCTTCACCAGCTCCCCGGAGGTCAGGGGCGCATGAGCCCAGATCAGGTCTGCAAAGCGGCTTTCGATGACGCCCAGTTTCGTCTCTTCCATAGGGGCCTCCTTTTTGGTCTATCAAAAATAGACCTATCTGATGTTTGAAGTCTATCACAGATAGACTCGCCCTGTCAAGCCTTCTACCCCTGAACTCTGCCTCTGGCCTGCACACCCTTTCTATGGGGTTTGCTTTGAAACGCTCCCACACCTCAGAATCTGCGCCGCGTAAACAAGGCAGGGGTCCTCGCAGGGGCTGGAAATAGAGCAGGATGTTCTTGCAGGCACTGAAGTCCAGGAGCAAATTGGACAAAATCGCCGCCATGCCGGGCCACTGCGACGCAGGATTCACCCTCCGCACTTACACCCACACTACCCGCCAGAAGCAGAACGAGGCCGCCCAGGCCACGGGCAGCCTCATGACGCAGGTACGATAATCCCCTATCGCCTAAACAGCAACCGTCAAACCCAGAGCGGCAGACGCCGTGGCGCTTCTGTCGCTCTGGGTTTGACGGTTACGGTAGGGCTAATAATTGTAGTCACAATAGCATACGTTATTTTTATGGGGTTTTGTAAAGTCAAGGATGAAGACTGATTGTCTTATTTAAGTAGGGCAAATGGAAACTAAGTCGTTCATGATATAAAGCTCTGAGCTACGCAAGACTTGAAGCAACTCAAATCGATTCACCCGAAGAGGGCCTTATGATGTATAAGAGTTGATGATATCTATGGCGACAGCTGCAAAAGATGGGGCAAAAGTTCATTCGTAAGCGGTAAACATATGGTAAACACATTTTGTATTTATATTAACCTTAAATCAACCTATTTTTTCAAGATAGGTCCCATCATATTGATACTTGCTGCGGAACCACTCGCTGCCGATTTTCTTGTCGGCAGCAAAACACCCGTCTGCGTCATCGAATACCAGCGTATCACAAGAGAGCTGCTCCCTCAAATCTGCAACGCATACTTCTCCAGCATCAACCTTCCATTCATACAGCAAATAGTTCGGGCTTGTGGACAGGCCGCCGTTGGAAATGGTTTCTACTTCCCCGTCTTCATCCACATCGTACTGGCTGCCGGTTCCGGGAAGGGAATAGAGCAGGATCGGCGTATTCTCTCGGATGGTAAAATAGGTCGTTGTGAGGATCTCAAATGCTTCTTCTCGCCTTAACGCATAGACTGCCTCTGCTGCAGATATGGACGTTTTCTGCACCATGGACTCACGCATACGATCCAAATTGCTATCACTGGTTCCCACGAGCCCGAGGTCATAGTTCGTTCCGGCCAATGTCATGGAAAGATAGTAGTGATCGTCGCCGGTCAGCTGATACAGCGTGAACTGCATGCCGTCATACGCAATGGATGTTACTTCCATGTGCTCTTTTTCAAATACAGGCGCCGGCACAGATTGTAATTGCTCCGTCTCAAAGGCGACTTCCTGCCGGGCAGAACGGTTGGATGCAGTGGATTCTGTGTTAGTTTCCGGAGGGTTTAGGGTGTAGTGCCCGACCAATAGGCAGAGGATCAAAAAAAGGAAGCCGAATAAGAGACCTCTTTTCATGGTGCAGCAGCTCCTTCCATATCATGGGACTATATCGATCTTATAAAAATCAGACGACGCCTTTTTCGCATATTTTTTGATTCGCAGTACCAAAAAAATATCATCATGCAACGATGCATATCCCACATAGAAAAGGCAAAAAAGGGAACTTTCATCATAATATAACACGCACTCTAAAAAAAGCAACACATATTAAACTCTCAATTGATTCTGCGCTCCCTGGAGTTCAAATGCCTGATACCCTATGGATGGGGGCTGAAGGGGGATGGACCCACAAACGGGAATCGAGATCAATGAAACGGCTCTGCTATGTATGAACAGTGAATGGATCCAGTAAAAACGGACAGTGACACCCCCATGATGGAAGGACGAGATCGCCTATTGGGTCGTCCCGTCCTTTTTCCTGCTCTGCCGAAAATCTGTCCGATTTGCCGGGAACCTGGAATTCACTGGTTGAGTCTGCCTTCTTATGTTTTTGTTTAGGGAAGTGGCTTCCATGAAAATAGAGAAAAATATTACAGCCATGCTAAAAAGAGAAATGGGCAAGAGCGGTGAATTATGCGGAATGTTCTGCAGAAATTGATATTCCAAGGACAGCCCCTGCAAGGTTATTTGAACGGCACTTCACATCCAAGAGCTGGCTCTATGGAAAATCTCGCGGATAAATCGGGGATCTCTGTGGCAGAACCGGTCTCCGGTAAGGAACATTCTGTATCTGCGGGCGATTCTGATTATGACCAGATGCTCTCCACCATTCCAGCTCTCCACCCCAAGATCCCGCCTGCCGCTCAGCAAGCAGCTTCACTGATGAAGCTCCTGTTCCAACCGTCCGAGGATCTGTGTGCCGCAGAGAATATGGACATTGATATGCCGTGCCAGGACGCAGGCTAGCTATACTGCCTTCATGAGATGTGGGATCCATTCCGCCGCAGCTTGTCCTATGGAATTCTGGCATAAAACGTGCATGCACGGAAGCTGGTTTACGATTGCAAGGGTGGCCCCTTTCTCTGGCAGCAGATCTGCTGTCCTTGGCTTAATTGACCAGTGCACCAGATCGCAGCTCGCCCCAGAACATCTTTTGGATGTGGTGCAAGACTCCTTGACTCAGCAGGTACCCGCCACTTAATAGCTTTGCTTTCAGGGGTGACCGAATTTCGGTCACCCTTTCCTCTATCCGGCACAATTTCTTTGCTGCTCCGTTTGACGCTTACCCTAAACAAAACAGCGCACCGGTTGGGAACTTCCCTGCCGGTGCGCTTTATTACTCCCGTGCGAGCCCAACAGCGTGGGTCGCGCGGGAAACGGAGGCACAGTGAAAGGAGCGAGCTTTGCCCCAACGGGCAAAGCGAGGGATCTGGAACTTGTGCCGACGCGGGTCACGGTGTGGGTCTAGGTCTAACCGCCCTCTCAAAGTCAGAACTTTTTACATAGCAAAACACCCCGAAAACGATTGTTTTCGGGGTGTTTTGTGGAGCTAGTGGGGTGACTCGAACACCTGACCTGCTGATTACGAATCAGCTGCTCTACCGACTGAGCTACACTAGCACATGCCGCGGCAGGGCCACCGGGCCCTCTGCGGTTGGAACAAGAGGTATCTTACCATAAATTCCGGTCAGCGTCAACAGGTTTTTCCCGATTTTGCAGCGCCGCCATACAGCGCCGGCGTATATTACGTTTTGTATTTTTGCAGGAAATCCTGCAAGTTTTTCTCCGGCATTTTTTGCTTTTTCGCGGTTTTTCGACGGGTTCTGTCTGTCAATGACGTAAAATCTCAAAAAAATTGTCGTCGCAATTTTACAAAAATTATACCGTTCCCCAAAATTTCAACGGCTTTCCGCCTGCCGGATTTTTGGTTTTCATTTACATAATTTTTTCTTCCACAATGCTTTACCAAAAGTTATTCACATTCTCCACAGGTTTTTCCACATTTTGATTTCCGTTGTGCCGCAAGGCTTTCGTCGGACATTGTATTTTTTTGGAATCCCTTCAATCCGCGGTTTTCCCCAGTTCTTCGTGGAAAAATATTTTACATAATATTTTTTGCTTTTTCACTTTCTCCGTTTATTTTTTCTCTTTCCTCTGGACACGGCTTTTTTTGCAAACCCGTTTTTCGCCGCCGTCAAAAAAAGCAAGTTCAACCCCTTTACATTCATTTTTTCTCCCGAAAAATATGCAAAAAGACGGCTGCTGCCAGCCGTCTTTTTCCGCTTATTCTCCGATGTCCCGGGTGGCGTAGGCATTGAGATCCATGCCCGCCGTGTGGCCCGCCAAAAACTCGTAATACCCCTGGGCGCCGATCATGGCCCCGTTGTCCCCGCAAAGCCGCAGAGGCGGCAGGTACAGCTTCAGGCCACGCCGGGTGCACTCACGCTCCAGGTCCGCCCGGATGACGGAGTTGGCCGCCACGCCGCCCGCCGCCGCCACGATCTTACGCCCAGTGCGCTCCGCCGCCAGCATGACCCGGGGCACCAGCTCGTCGCTGACCGCCTGGGCAAAGTCCCGGGCCAGGGCCGCCCGGTCCAGATCCTCGCCTACCTGCTGGGCGTGGTGGGCCAGGTTCACCACCGCCGTCTTGAGGCCGGAAAAGCTCATGTCCAGCTCCGCCCCGTCCACGTGGGCGTGGGGCAGCTGGTAGACGCCCCCCTTGGACCCCTGGGCCAGCTTATCCATGGGGGCGCCGCCGGGATAGGGCAGCCCCAGTACCCGGGCCGCCTTGTCGAAGCACTCGCCGGCGGCGTCGTCCCGGGTGGAGCCCAGGATCTCCAGGTCCGTATAGTCCCGCACGTCCACGATCAGCGTATTGCCGCCGGAGATGGCCAGCGCCAGAAACGGCGGCTCCAGCTCCGGGAAGGCCAGGTAGTTGGCCGCGATGTGGCCCCGGATGTGGTGCACCGGGATCAGGGGCACCCCCAGGGCGTAGGCCACGGACTTTGCAAAGCTCACCCCCACCAGCACCGCGCCGATGAGGCCCGGCGCGTAGGTCACCGCCACCGCGTCGATGTCCGCCCGGGTGCAGCCCGCCTGGGCCAGCGCCTGCTCCGTCAGGGCGGCGATGGCCTCCACGTGCTTGCGGGAGGCGATCTCCGGCACCACGCCGCCATAGAGGGCGTGGAGGTCCGCCTGGGAGGCGATGGCGTCCGAGAGAATCTTCCGCCCGTCCTCCACCACCGCCACGGCCGTCTCGTCGCAGGAGGACTCAAATGCCAAAATTTTCATACTCTCACGCTCCTCTCACTCGTCCCAGGGCACCGCTTCCATGGGCGGCGCCGCCGGGTCACGGGGAATATGCACGTAGCGGGCGTACTTGTCCGGGGAGAACCGGTTTTGATAGATGAACCGGTGCTCGTCCATGAGCTCCCGGTCGGGGATCTCCCGGTCCGCCCAGTAGAGGGTCTTGTAGTGGGCGCCGAACACGTCCGTGTCGTACCCGGCCGTCCGGGCGTGGTTGCGGGCATAGAACCCCAGCCGCCGCCGGGCCATCTCCGGGTCCGGGGCGTGGGCCGGGGCCTCGCTCTCCCCCAGGATCACATGGCCCGCCTCCCGCTCCAGCATCTTTTCCAGAATCAGGGCGCCGGTGCCGCCGTTGCGCCGCCGGGCGCACACGCACAGGTAGTCCAGCAGCATCCAGCCCGGATGCCCCAGCCACAAAAAGCACACGCCGGCGATCTCGTCCCCGTCAAAGAGGCACCAGGGCTTATAGCACCCATCCCGCCACATCTCGCCGATGGCACGCAGGGGCTTGAGCTCCTCCGGCGGGAACGAGGCCGTCAGCTCACTGTGGTAGATCGTCTCCACCTGCTGCCAGGTGGGCATCCGCAGCTCCATTGGTATCAAACTCCTTCGTCATGATAATGGCATCCTCCCGGGGATGCTCGTAGTAGTTCTTCCGCCGCCCCACATTTTTAAACCCAAGGCCCTGGTAAAGAGCGATGGCGGGGGCGTTGGAGGCCCGCACCTCCAGCGTCAAAAAGGCCAGCTGGTGGGCCTGGGCAAAGTCTAGGAACACGTGCAGCAGCTTGCCCGCGATGCCTTTTCGGCGGTACTCCGGCCGCACGGCCACGTTGGTGATGTAGCCTTCGTCCAAAATCACCTGCACCCCGGCGTAACCCGCCACATGGCCCTGGCCGTCCAGCGCCACCAGCATGGCCGAGCAGTCGTTTTCCAGCTCCTCGGAGAGCATGTTTCTGGACCAGGGCGTGGAAAAGCACACCCGCTCCAGCTCCGCCACCTCGTCCAGGTGGTCGCCGTTCATGGGAACAATCCGTACATTCAGGGATGTATCCATCCGTAAGCTCCTCTCTTTTTATGGGCCTCAGCCCTTGGCCTCCAGCCAGTTTTTGCCCCAGTGGGCCTCGGCGGTCAGCGGCACCGACAGCGCCGCCACGTGCTCCATCTCCTCTTCCAGCAGCGCCGCCACCGCCGCCGCGTCCTGCTCCGGGCACTCCACGATCAGCTCGTCGTGGACCTGGAGCACCAGCCGGGCCGCGGGCTGCTCCGTGCGCAGCCGCCGCCACACGGCGATCATGGCCAGCTTCATGATGTCCGCCGCCGTGCCCTGGATGGGCATGTTCAGCGCCACCCGCTGGCCGAAGGCGCGCAGGTTGTGGTTGGAGGAATTCAGCTCCGGCAGGTCCCGCCGCCGGTGGAAGAGGGTCTCCACGAAGCCATTTTGCTCCGCCTGCTCCACCACCGCGTCCATATAGTGCCGCACGCCGGGGAACGTGGCAAAGTAGGCGTCCATATAGTCCTTGGCCTCCGCCACGCTGACGCCGATGTCCTGGCTCAGGGAAAAGGCGGAGATGCCGTAGACGATGCCGAAGTTCACCGCCTTGGCCCGGCGGCGCATCTCCGGCGTCACGTCCTCCCGGGATACGTGGAACACCTTGGCCGCCGTCTCGGCGTGGAAGTCCCCGCCGGAGCGGAAGGCGGCCTGCATGCCCTCGTCCCCGGAGATGTGGGCCAGGAGCCTTAGCTCGATCTGGGAGTAGTCCGCGTCCACCAGCACGCACCCCGCCTCCGGCACGAACATGCGCCGGATCTCACTGCCCAGGTCCGTGCGGGTGGGGATGTTCTGGAGGTTGGGCTCCGTGGAGGAAAGGCGTCCGGTGGCCGTCACCGTCATCTGGAAGGAGGTGCGCACCCGGCCGTCCGGGTCCATGGCCTTCAAAAGGCCGTCGGCGTAGGTGGACTTGAGCTTGGCGTACTGGCGGTACTCCAGCACCGCCCCCACGATGGGGGCCTCGTAGCGGAGCTTTTCCAGCACGTCGGCGTTGGTGGACCAGCCGGTCTTGGTCTT
>NZ_URDP01000041.1 GCF_900546705.1 uncultured Oscillibacter sp.
TGAAACGACGGTCCAGCTCGTGCTGGATGTTCTCCCAGATGGCGTAGCCATAGGGCCGGTAAATGAACAGGCCCTTGACGGAGGTGTAGTCAATCAGCTCCGCCTTTTTGCACACGTCCGTGTACCACTGGGCAAAGTCCACGTCCCGGGCGGTAATGGCGTCTACTTGTCTTTTATCCTGTGCCATATTCTCTCAAATCCTTTGCAATATATGATATGATCGCTGCAAGCGGGTGGTTTTCACTGAGTTTATATTGTATCGGGCCGCCCATGAATTGTCAAGGCATCCCAGCCAATTCCGGCCGCTCCGGCAAAAAAGGGCGGAACGCCTGCGGCGTTCCGCTCCTTCATGTGGTCTGGTTACTTGGCGTATTCCACCACTTTGGTCTCCCGGATCAAGTGCACCTTGATCTGGCCGGGATACTCCATTTCCTCTTCGATCTTCTTGGCGATCTCCCGGGCCAGGATGACCATCTGGTCCTCGCTGACCTGCTCGGGCTTGACCATGACCCGGACTTCTCGGCCGGCCTGGATGGCATAGGCCTTCTCCACGCCGGGGTAGGAACCGGTGATGGTCTCCAGCTGCTCCAGACGCTTGATATAGTTCTCCAGGTTTTCGCGGCGGGCGCCGGGACGCGCAGCGGAAATGGCATCCGCCGCCTGAACCAAGCAGGCCACAATGGTCCGGGGCTCCACATCGTTGTGGTGGGCCTCAATGGCGTGGATGATGTCCTCCCGCTCCTTGTACTTGCGGGCAAATTCCACGCCCAGGGCCACATGGGTGCCCTCCATCTCGTGGTCCACGGACTTGCCCAGGTCGTGGAGCAGTCCGGCCCGCTTGGCAGCCTGGACGTCGGCGCCCAGCTCCGCGGCCATCATGCCGGCGATGTGGCTGACCTCGATGGAGTGCTGCAGCACGTTCTGGCCGTAACTAGTGCGGTAGTGGAGCCGGCCCAGCATCTTCACAAGCTCGGGATGCAGGCTGCGGATGCCGCACTCGAACACAGCGCGCTCACCCTCGGCCTTGATGGTGGCGTCCACCTCCCGGCGTGCCTTCTCCACCATCTCCTCAATGTGCGTGGGATGGATGCGGCCGTCGGCAATGAGCTTTTCCAGTGCCAGACGGGCGATCTCCCGGCGCACAGGCTCAAAGCAGCTGACGGTGATAGCCTCCGGCGTGTCGTCGATGATGAGGTCCACGCCGGTGAGGGTCTCGATGGTGCGGATGTTGCGGCCTTCCCGGCCGATGATCCGGCCTTTCATCTCGTCATTGGGCAGGGGAACCACACTGACGGTCATCTCAGCCACCTGATCTGCGGCACAGCGCTGGATGGCCTGGGCCACCACTTCCCGGGCCCGGGCCTCGCACTCCTCTTTCATCCGGGACTCCACCTCTTTGATCTTGAGGGCAGTCTCGTGGGTCACTTCAGACTCCACCTGGGAGATCAGGTACTGCTTGGCCTCCTCGGCGGTAAAGCCGGAGATGCGCTCCAGCATTTCCGTCTGGCTGCGCTTGATGGCCTTGATCTCCTCATTTTCCTTGTCGATGGCCGCGTGCTTCTGGGCCAGGGACTCTTCCTTCTTTTCAATGGCCTCGGTCTTGCGGTCGAGGTTTTCTTCCTTTTGCTGCAGACGGTTTTCCTGCCGCTGCAGATCGGCTCTGCGTGTCTTCTCTTCCTTCTCGTACTCGCTGCGGCTTTTCAGAATCTCTTCCTTTGCTTCCAGCAGGGCCTCGCGCTTTTTGGATTCGGCGCTCTTGATGGCCTCGTTGATGATGCGTGTGCCTTCTTCCTCGGCACTGGAAATTTCCTTTTCAGAGACTTTCTTCCGATAACGAATACCGAGCGGGAAGCAGACGGCGCCGCCGATCACCAGGCCCAACAGGGCCGCGATGATGGGATTCATCGTAGTCTTCCTCCTCATTTTCGGTATTGGCTCGCTGCATATGCAGACCGCGCCGCAAATCCGGCGCGGTCGCACGGTCAGAAAACAATCGGGCCGGCACCCCTTTCGCCTCCCGATGATTATCTTTTTTTAGTTTAATCATTTCCCACTGCGCTGTCAAGGAAAATGCGTATATTTACCCGAATTATGCACAGGTATTCCGGCTGGTTACTCAATCTCGATGTAGGCCGCGGCCGCGTATCCCACCAGTTCCCCATAGTGGACCACATACCAGCCCTCCCACTCTCCGTACACCGTCACGGCAGTTCCGTCCGGCATCCCCGCCAGGATGGGCGCGGCGGTATCCGGTGCGGACCGCAGGTTCAGCGTGCCCCCGCGGACGGCCACGATGCCCTCCCGGACGCCCTGGGGATAGATGAAGGGCAACCCGAAATAGGCCGTCAGCGCCCGGGCCAGCTGCTGGGCGATGGCCTGGGTGTGGCCCTCGATCCAGATCGCATCCTCATAGTTGTCGTGATAGCCGATCTCCGCCAGCACCGCCGGGAACCGGGGCTGGCGCACCTCCCCCAGGGATGTGGTGGTGCGGGTGGTCACCTTGTCCGGCAGGGGATAGATCTGCCGGAGCTCCTGGGCGATCAGCTCCGCAGCCCGCTGTCCCTGGGCGCTGCCCGGGTAGTAAAAGACGATGATCCCCCGCTCCTGCCCCGCCCGGCTCTCCGGGGACGCATTGGAGTGGAGCGCCAGGTACAGGTCATATTCTCCGGCGTTGGCCTCCCGGATGGAGGAGGCCGCCGTCATCTCCGGACGGTTCCTGCTGTACCGGATGCCATTTGCCATCAGGTACACCACCAGGGCGTCGGCCAGCAGATTCATCTGATATTCCTCCGAGCCGCTGCCGGTCACATAGGGATTCCAGTCCTGGGTGGACGGGCTGAGGTAAATGATGGGCATAAAAATCCCTCCTTCTCCCTTTCACCATATGGCGTCCCGGCAAAAAATGTGATAGACTGATTGCAAATTTTCAAAATATAAGAGGGGGCTTTCCATGAAAGCAGAGCGCAGCTATCCGGCATATACCGTCACCGCCAAGGCCGAGGCGGCCATTCTCCGGGGACATCCCTGGGTCTACGACGCAGAGATCACCGGTGAACCCGGCGAAGCCGTGGAAAACGGCACGCTGGTGGACGTGGTCAGCAAAAAGGGACGGTACCTGGGCACCGGTTTTCTCTCCCAGCACTCCAAAATCCGCATCCGGATCGTCAGCCGCAACGCCAACGACCGGTTTGATCCGGCTTTCTGGGAGCGGAAGCTCCGCTGGGCCTGGGAATACCGCAAGGCGGTCATGTCCCCGGAGGATCTGGATGCCTGCCGGATCATCTTCGGCGAGGCGGACGCCTTTCCCGGACTGACGGTGGATAAATTCCACGATCTTTTGAGCGTGCAGGTGCTCTCTGTGGGCATGGAGCGCATGCAGGACCTGCTTCTGCCCACGCTGGTAAAGCTGCTCCGGGACGACGGCTTTGCCATCCGGGGGGTATTTCTGCGCAACGACGTGGCCCTGCGGGAAAAGGAAGGCCTGCCGCAGGGGAAGGGCTGGTATCCCCTGTCCGGTGAGCCTGTGCCGGAGTCAGCGGTAACCGAGATCACAGAAAACGGCGTAAAATATCTGGTGGATGTGGAGAATGGCCAGAAGACCGGTTTCTTCCTGGATCAAAAGTACAACCGCCGGGCCGTGGGCCGTCTGGCCCGGGGCCGGACGGTGCTGGACTGTTTCACCCACACCGGTTCCTTTGCCCTCAACGCCGCCTTGGGCGGAGCGGCCCACGTGACCGCCGTGGACGTGTCGGAGTCCGCCGTGGAGATGGCCCGGCAAAACGCCGCGCGCAACGGTCTGGACGGTGTGATGGAGTGTGTCCAGGCCAATGTCTTTGACCTTCTCCCCCAGCTGGCCCAGCGGAGCACCAAATACGACTTTATCATTCTGGACCCGCCGGCCTTCACCAAGTCCCGCAAGACCGTCTCCAACGCCCTGGCCGGCTACAAGGAGATCAACTACCGGGCCATGCATCTGCTGCCCCGGGGCGGATACCTGGCCACCTGCTCGTGCTCCCACTTCGCCACGGAGGAAAAATTCGTGGCCATGCTGCACAGCGCCGCCCGGGACGCCGGGGTACAGCTGCGGCAGATCGAAGCCCGCCAGCAAAGCTGCGACCACCCCATCCTCTGGGGCGCGGAGGAGACCAGTTATCTCAAGTTCTACCTCTTCCAGGTGGTCTGAGCGGGCATTTCCCGGGAAATCCGACAAAAAGGGCCGGAGCCATTCAGCTCCGGCCCTCTTCTTTTATCCAGCCTTCCGGTATGCGCCCTTCCCTTCCGGCGTCCTCCATCTAAGAGGCCGCATACAGAAAATCAATGAGGCGGACGGCTTTTGCCGTCCGCCTCGTGTTTTATGGGAGTTTCAGTTGCTTACCTCGATGGCACGTACCACGCCGTCGGAAACATAGAGCGTAGACTTGGTGGCATAGCCGTGGGCCGCGGACAGCGACATCCAGGTGCCGGTGCTCCGGTTAAAGCAGGGCACATCCTCGCTCACCCGATAGGTGCGGCCGTTCACCGTCACCGCCGTCTCGCCGCTCCAGGCGCTGTTGGGCACGTCGGCCAGCTCCGTCAGCTTCTCACAGTGCATATACGCCGTGCCGCTGGTACTGAGGATCACCTTCACATAGTCACCGTTGCGGATATCGTAACCGGTGGTGAAGGGACCGACGGACTTGCCGTCGCCATAGACCACTTCCAGCGTCGTGGTGCGCTTGCCCTCCGCATCCACCGTGGAGCGGACCACCGCGCGGCCATAGTAGATCTTGGAGCTCTCCGCGTTGCCCAGCACGATCAGATCCACCTGACCCGCCCAGTTGAGCCGGGCGTAGAGGATATCGGAGGCAGGAATCGTGTTGGAAGTCAGCTGGCTCAGGCTCACGTCCTGGCCATTGCGGAAGATCATCACATTTTCGGTCAGGGACTTGCCGCCCAGCTTCCGCGCAGAGACATTCAGATCGCCGGAAGCGCCGCCGGTGGCGGGAGAGACAGACACGCCGCTGCGGGTGGAGGAGATCCGTACCACCTGGCCGTTGTAGTTCTTGGCGTCATCGGCGGTCACGGCGATCTTGGCCGTACCGCAGAGCATCTGCACCGTGCCGTCCCGGACAATGCCCATGGCATTGCCCCGGCCGGAGCTGCCGGCAGCCTCCACGGCACCAGCCACCTTGCCGTCCTCGGTCAAAAGCAGCGTCATCTGGTCGCCGGGAGCAAACTTTGCGAGGCTGCTCATGGCAGTGGGCAGCACCGTCAGCTTCACACCGCCCAGCACCGTGATCTCAGAGGGCTCCTTGGCGTTGGGATAGCAGCCCTCGTAGTACACCGTCACCCGGGTATCGCACACGCGGATGCTGTTGGAAGCGGAGGAGTACACCGCTACGTCGTACTTGCGCAGATCGGCCATGGTGGCGCTGGCGCCGTTTTTGTAGATGCTGTAGTTGGTGACACCGCCGGTGAGGCTGTCAAAGCCTGCCGCCGACCCATCCTCGTACACCACCACTGCAGCGGTGGAGTTGCTGCCGCCGCCGACGAACACATACTCCACGCCGCCGGAGGCATTGAGGTAGAGGGTCAAGGAGGTGCCTGCGTTGAGCCAGCTGAACGCGTTGCCCCAGGTGGTCTCCTCCCCGTTGTAATAGGTGGGGGTGCTGCTCTCCAGCGTATAGCGGACACCGCTGGCATCCACCAGCTGGGTGGCCGTCTTGCTGGCCAGGGTCACTGTGCGGCTGGCGCCCATGGCGTCGGGCACAAAGGTCAGTACCTTGTTGCCGTTCTTGGCCAGCACCAGCGTGCCCTTGCAGCCGTTGAGAACGCCGCTGGAGGTCTTGCCGGAATCGAGCTGATAGATCTCGCCGGAGGCGGTCTGCAGGGCATTGTCCCGCCCATCGGGACCCGTTGCGCTGGAGGAGACCAGCACCTGATTCTCCACGGTCGTGCCGATGGTGGTTACATACTTGCTGCCCTCCCGCAGATCGGAGCGCAGCAAATTCAAAAACAGCCGTGCAGCCTGCCCGCGGGTCAGTCCCGCATAGGGATCGGTGCTCACGCCGTTGGTCAGGCCAATGGTCTGGCCCACGGCCATATAGCCCTGGGGCCAGATGCCGCCCACGTTTTCGTCCTTATAGCCCAAAAGGCGCAGCAGAATAGTCACCGCCTGCCCCACCGTCACCGTGCGGTCCGGGTGGAACTTTCCGTCGGCGTACCCGGCGATGATCGCCTTGCCTTTGGAGGCCATGTTGATATAGGGCGCGGCCCAGTAAGAGGGCTTCACGTCCGGAAATACCGTCACCGCCCGGTACAGGCCCAGTTCGCTTTCCCCGTTCATGGCATACACGGCCATTTTGCAAAACTGTGCCCGGGTCAGCACGGCGTCGGGCCGGAAGGTTCCGTCGGCATAGCCGTCCAGCACCCCCAGAAGACGCAGGGACTCCACCGCTGTGACCGTACTCTGGTCGTGGATATCGGAAAAGCGGACCGTCTCCGCGGCGGCGGCCGGAACCACCAGTGCCGTGACCGTCAGGCACACCGCCAGGAAAAGCCCAAGTACTCGTTTTTTCATATTCATCTCTCCCTCTCATTCCGCCCGCAGGGCTTCCACAGGCTGGAGCTTGGACGCCTTCGCCGCCGGATAAATACCAAACAGGATGCCCAGCGCAACCGACAGCAAAAATGCACCCAGCGTAATACCCAGGGACGGCCAGATGTCAATCTTGATGAGCAGCTTTCCGGCGATGCGGGTTCCCACCGTTCCGATGGCGATGCCGATGATGCCGCCCATGCCGCAGATCATGGCCGCCTCGATCAGGAACTGCGTGACGATGGAGCTTCGCTCGGCGCCGATGGCCCGGCGGATGCCGATTTCCCTCGTCCGCTCGGTGACGGTCACCAGCATGATGTTCATAATGCCGATGCCGCCCACCAGCAGTGAGATGGCAGCGATACCGCCAAGCACCATGGAGAGCATGGTGGTATACTCATTCTGAGACTGCTGGAACTGGTTATTGCTCTGGGCATACCCCCAGCCGTTCTGGCCGTTGTTGGTCAGGCCCGTCAAAAATCCGCTGATGCGGGAGGTGGCCTCCACGGCGGCCTTGCTGGAGGCCGCCTTCACCACGAACTGGCTCATCTCCGTCCCCGGGCTGAGAATCCGGCTGGCGGTATAGGGAAAAACGATGATGTTGTCCATGGAAAAGGCAGAGTCCGGGTCCTTCTCCCCATACACGCCCACTACCGTAAACGGAATGCCGTTGACCTGCATGATCTGGCCCACCGGATCGGCGTAGTTGAAGAAGTTCTGTGCCGCCCTGGCGCCCAGCACGCACACCTGGTTATAGTTCTTGATATCGATTTTGCTCAGGTCCCGGCCCGCCGCCAGCTGGAAGTTGTTGCACACCGCATACTGGTCACTGCCGAACCGCAGCTCCGGCGGCAGCGCCAGATTGCTGTTCATGCCGCCGTCGCTGTTCCACATGATCTCCTGGTTTTTCTCCATGGTCTTGCTGCTCTTGGAGCCGTAGACCACATTGGCGCCGAAATTGGCGTCCGGCGTGACGCCCAACACCAGGTCGCTGCCCAGGGAATTGCAGTAGTCATACAGGGGCTCAAAGGCATTTTGTCCGTTGTACAGGCTGGCCTGCACGTCGATCCGGTTGGTGCCCATGGCCTCAAACTGCTTGAGAGACTGCTGATTCATGCCGTTGACCGTGGAGACGATGGTCATGACGGAGGCAATGCCGATGATGATGCCCAGCATGGTGAGGATGGAGCGGCCCTTGTTGCCCATAATGGAGCGGAAGGCCATTTTGATCGCCTGTTGGATATTCAAAGCCAATCCACCTCCTGTTCTCGGTCGTCCACGATCTTGCCGTCCGCCAGCCGCACGCAGCGGCGGGCAGTGGCGGCAATGCCGTTGTCATGGGTAATGAGGATCACCGTGGTGCCCTCCCGGTTGAGCTGCTGCAAAAAGTGGAGCACCTCCTGGCCGGTATGGGAATCCAATGCGCCGGTGGGCTCATCGGCCATGATAATGGGCGGATGGGCGGCAATGGCACGGGCGATGGCCACACGCTGCTGCTGGCCGCCGGACATCTCCGTGGGGTGGTGCTTGATGCGTCCGGCCAGTCCCACCCGGTCCAGGGCGGCCAGAGCCATGTCCCGCCGGTCGTCGGCGTTTACCCCCTGATAGATCAGGGGCAGCTCCACGTTTTCCAGCACCGTCAGGCTCTGGATCAGGTTGTACTGCTGGAAGATGAAGCCGATCTGCTTGTTGCGGATATGAGACAGCTCCTTGTCCGTCAGCTCCCGCACGTCGGTGCCGTCCAGCAGATACGTCCCGTGAGTGGGCACGTCCAGGCAGCCCAGCACGTTCATCATGGTGGACTTGCCGGAACCCGACTGGCCCACCACGGCCACGAACTCGCCCCGGTCGATCTCCAGACTCACGCCGTCCAGCGCCCGGACCTCGCTCTCCAGGCCCTCGCCGTAGATCTTATAAACGTCTTTCAGTTGTACCAGCATATCACATCCAGGAGCTCTCCGTCTGTACCTGGGTAAAGACGACCGCTCCTTCCTCCACACCGGATTTGATTTCCACATTATAGGTATCGGAGATGCCGATCTCCACCGGCACCGCCCAGAACCCGTCGGGTATGCCCTCCACGGGCACGCTCAGGTCGATGGCGTTGTCCGGCCGGTCCCCCTGGACGAACACCACATTGCCCGTGGAGCCGTCCTCCATAGGCACCGACTTGACGCACTGAATGGGGACCACCAGGCAGTTGTCGTTCTCACTGGCAACCAAGGAGTAGTTGATGTAGCTGCCGGTCATGAGCGTGCCGTCCACATTGTCCACAGAGATGACCATGGGATAGCTGGCCACACCGTTTTCCGCCTTGGAGTTCAGGCTCACGGAGTCCACCGTGCCCTGGAACGTGGTGCCCCACTGGTCGATGGTCACCATCATGCCGGGCTTGACGTAGCTGACGTTGCGCTCATCCACAGTGGCGTCCACCACGATGGTGGAGGTGTCCGCAATGGTCAGCATGGCGGTATTGGCCTCGATCTCCTGCCCGGACTGGACCGCCAGGCCGATGACCGTGCCGTCGATGGGCGCCACAGCATTGCAGTTATCCAGATTTTCCTGGGCGGTCTTGAGCGTCTTCTGGGCCTCCTCCAGGCTCTGCTGCACGGAGAAGATCTCGCTTTCGCTGTCCTCGCCGTCAATGCGGACCAGCACCTGGCCCTGCTGTACCTGGAGATAGTCCACCAGGTCGCTGGAGATGACCGTGCCGTTGACGGTGGAGGTCAGATCACCGGTGCGGTAATAGGCCAGCTTGCCCGCCTCGTAGGGATACACTGTCTCCCCGTTCACCGTGGTGGTGGCGGAAGCCGCCATGTCCGCGGTCAGGGCGCCGTCGTTTTTGACAATCACGTCCACGGAGAAGAGCTTGGAGCCCTCCGGTGTGATCCGGCTGACCATATGTACCGCCTCCACGGTGCCCTTCACCGTAGTCATCAGAGAGGGAATGGACACATCCATGGTCTGGCCGGCCTTGATGCTGCCCTCGTAGGCGTAGCTGTAATACTGCTCCAGCCGCAGCCGGGTGTCGTCCGCCAGCACGGCCACCTTCTGTCCCTTGGAAATGGTGTCACCGGGATTGAGCTCCACCGTCTCCATAAGCTTGCCCGGGTAGCCGGCGGCCAGATTCAGCCCCGCGATGTCCTTTTGCAGGCTCCGCAGCTGCTTTTCATAGCCTTCCACCGCTGTGCGGGCCTTGTCCACCGCCGTGCGGGCCGCCTCGGAGTCCACGGTGAACAGCGGCGTACCGGCCGTCACCTGCTGGCCCTCGGTCACCATCACATCCTGCACCGTACCCGCGGTGGTCAGCGTGATGGTCTCGCTCTTTTTCGCCTTGGTCAGTCCGCTGCCCTCCACCGTGGAGGTAATGGAACCGTAGCTGACCACGTCGGTGACCACCTGCGTCTGCGGCTGTTTGTCCCGCAGGAAGAACCACCACGCGGCAACTGCGGCGGCCACCAGGACAATCAGGACGATCACCCGGCGGACCAGTCTGCGGCGCTTCTTCTTGGGCATTTCCTTCCATTTCGCTGCCAATCCGCGCTTGGGCGCGGCCTCCGCCGTGGCAGCCGGCTCCGCTGCGGTCGTCGCCGTTTGCTCCAGATCCTTGACTTCAGCCATGCTCGATTCTCCTCTTCTTCGTTCTACCTCCGCGCAGTCTGCTGCGCAGTATAACTGTATTAAATATGCTAGAACAGTTATGCATGTAAAGCAACAACAAAACGGTTACAGATTTGTCGGGTCCCCCCGGCAAATTCTATATAAAATGATAGACGTGGTTTTCCGCAAAAAGGTTACCACTTTTTATAAAAAAAGCCGCCTCCTGACGGAGGCGGCTTTTTGCCGGATCAGGCTGCGGCACCCTGCCGCTGGGCCATGGCGCGCTGATAGAGGAGCACGCCGCCCACGACCACAAAGCCCAGTACGTCGGTCACGGTACCGGGAATCAGCATCCCCAGGCCGCCGGCCACCAAAACCAGCCGCAGCAGAGGATTGATAGGACGATAGAGGAAGCCGTTGAGGGCCGCCGCCACACCGAAGATGCCCAGCAGTGCACTGATGCAGATCTGCACCACCTGGAGCGCACCGGTCACATCCACGAACAGCATCTGGGGGCTGGTGGCAAAGATGTAGGGCACGATAAACGCTGCGATGGCCAGCTTCGTGGCGTTGACGCCGGTCTTCATGGGATCGGCCTTGGCAATGGCGCTGCCGGCATAGGCAGCCAGAGCTACAGGCGGGGTGATGTCCGCCACGATGCCGAAGTAGAACACGAAGAAGTGGGCTGCCATCTTGGTCACACCGATGGAGGGGTCCATCAGAATGGGTGCGCAGGTGGAGGCCATGATGCAGTAGTTGGCAGTGGTGGGCACACCCATGCCCAGCACGATGCAGCAGAGCATAGTCAGCACCAGCGCGATCATCATGTGGCCGCCGGAGAGGTTCACAATGGCGCTGAGCAGCTTGGAGGCAAGGCCGGTGACGGTAATGCAGCCGGAGATGATGCCGGCCACGCCGCAGGCCACAGCCACGGTAATGGAGCCCTTGGCGCCGCCCTCCAGAGAGTTGAAGATCATCAGCCCCAGGTTCTTCACCGGGTTCTGCCCGGCCTTCTCTCCGCCGGAGCGGGTGTCCAGAATCATGTCCGGAATGCTGACCACCACGGTGGCCACGATGGCCAGTGCCGCAGAATAGGCCATGGTATAGGTGTTGGTGGACACCAGCACCACCAGCAGCACCAGCGGCAAGAGCAGATAGATCCGTTTGACCAGCTGGCCCAGCTTGGGCAGCTGATCCTTGGGGATACCCTTGAGGCCCAGCTTCTTGGCCTCCAGGTGCACAGCGATGTAAATACCGGTGAAATACAGTACGGCAGGCAGAATCGCCCGCACGGCAATGGTGCTGTACGCCTCACCGGTGAACTCCGCCATCAAAAAGGCAGCGGCACCCATGATAGGCGGCATAATCTGGCCGCCGGTGGAGGCGGCAGCTTCCACGGCGCCGGCGAACTCACCCTTGTAGCCGGTCTTCTTCATCATGGGGATGGTAACGGAGCCGGTGGTCACGGTGTTGCCCACGGAGGAGCCGGACACCATGCCGCACAGGGCGGAGGAGATGACGGCCACCTTGGCGGGGCCGCCGGGCGCGGCGCCGGCCACGGCGTTGGCCAGGCTGATAAAGAAGTTGGCAATGCCGGTGCGCTCCAAAAACGCGCCGAAAATGATGAACACCACGATGAACTTGGCGCACACGCTGACCGGGCCGCCGAAGATGCCGTTGGCGGTGTAGAACATGGTGCGGATCACCTGATAGATGGTCATGCGCACCTGCTCCCCCGTCACGGGATTGGCGCCCATCAGGTTTACAAAGGTATAGATCAGCAGCACGCCGGCCACACACAAAATGGGCAGTCCCACGCAGCGGCGGCACAGCTCCACCAGCGCCAGAATGGCGATAAGGCCGATAATCATGTAGAGATGATTCTGCATGACCCGGGCGGACATGCGGATGACGTTCTGGGCATTGACCGCGTAAAAGAAATAGGCGCCGGGGCCCACAATCAGCAGCAGTACATCATACCAGGGTATGTGGTTGACGCGGCCGTCGCCCTTCCTGGCCGGGAAGGTCAAAAAGCCGATCAACAGGATCATACCCATGAAAATGGGCAGACGCCGCTCCTGCAGCGTGTTGAGAAACACGGTGTCCACAATGGAGTAGGCCGCAAATACCGCCATCAGGATGCGGATCAGCAGCTTGGGCGTTCCCTCCCAGACACGGGTATTGGACTCCCGGTCATATTTTTTCATCACCGCCTCTACGTCGGCGGCGGTGCCTACGGAGGCGTCGTGCTCCGTCTCGGCGGCCGGATTTTCCTGCTCCGGCGTCTTTTTCTTAAAAAGGCCCATGGGGGCTCCCCCTCACTTTGGAAATTCTCTTAACAATTTCTAAATGGTCCACGATATCAAGGAACTACGGCGGACAAATCCGCCGTAGTTCCCTGGCTGATATTCAAATTTTACCTTACTTGGTGGGAACTTCAATGCCCTTTTCGGCAAAGTACTTGGCAGCGCCGGGATGATAGGGCACAGCCGTAACGCTGGCGGCAAACTCCAGATCCAGCTCCTTGCCCTTGTCGTGGGACTGGGCAATGGTGTCCTTGTTCTCAAAGATGGTGGAGACGATGTTGTACACGTCGTTTTCAGAGACGTCGTCCCGGGCGATGATAGTAGCCACCACGGCCACAGTCTTGGTCTCGGGCACGCCCTCATAGGTACCCTCGGGGATGGTGTACTCCTCGTAGTAGGGAGAGGCTTCCTTCAGCTTGGCGATGTGCTCATCGTCCAGGCTCACCAGATAGGTGTCCTTGGAGGTGGCCAGGGTGGTGATGGCCACGGTGGGAGCACCGGCCACCACGAAGGCGGCGTCAATCTTGCCGTCCTGCAGAGCGTCGGCGCTGTTGCCGAAGTCCTGGTACTGGGCGTTGATGTCGGACTCGGTCATGTCATAGGCGGCCAGGATGTCCAGGGCGTTGTAGTAAACGCCGGAGCCGGAGGCGCCGATGGACACGGTCTTGCCCTTCAGGTCAGCCACAGTCTTGATGTCGGGGTTGCAGGTGACAATCTGCACCTGCTCCATGTACAGCGCGGCCACGGTGGAGAAATCGGTGACAGGCATTCCCTCGAAGAGGTTGGTGCCCTCATAGGCGTAGCTCATCACGTCGGACTGGACAAAGCCCAGCTGACGGGTGTTCATCTGCATCTGCTCGATGTTGTCCTGAGAGCCGTTGCTGGTAACGGCGGTCACCTTGGTGCCGGTGCCGCTGGAGGTGATGGCCTGGGCCAGCACGCTGCCGAAACCGTAATAGGTGCCCTGGTCGCCGCCGGTGGAGAACTTCAGCTCCACGCCGGAACCGGTGGCCTCCCCGCTGCTCTCCACGGGAGTCTCCTCCTCAGAACCGGAGGGGGTCTGCTCCTGGCTGCCGCAGCCGGCGAGCACGGAAGCCATCATAACGGCGGCCAGCAGCAAAGACAGAATCTTCTTCATGGTACATTCCTCTTTCCTTTTTTGTTTCAGGTGCTGTGTTTATGGTGCATATCATACCGCATCAGCCTTCATTTTTCAAGGCCTATTTCAGGATTCCAGGATTTTTTTGCAAGTTGTTTTGAAACAGCTTGCAGAATCATATTTTTACTGTCCATTTTATCCGCGTTAATTTTCATAATTTCCCCGTAAATCTCCCTCGTAATCTTATGCATTTTATACAAAAAGCCTCCAGCTGACGCCGGAGGCTTTTTGTCCGTATATCGGAATTATTTCAGGGTGATGAGCAGCTGGCCGCCCTTGACGGTGTCGCCTTCCTTGACGCAGACGCTGTCCACCGTGCCGCTCATGCGGGCGGTGATGGCCGTCTCCATCTTCATGGCCTCGATGGTCACCAGGGTCTGGTTCTTCTCCACCTTGTCGCCGGGCTTGACGGCGATCTTGCTGACCGCGCCGGGGATGGAGGAGCCCACCTGGCTCTTGTCCTCGGGATCGGCCATGGGCACCTTGACGATGTTCTTCTGGGCCGCCTCGTCAGGCACCTGCACATCCCGGCGGATGCCGTTGAGCTCGAAGCTGACGGTGCGCATGCCCTCGCTGTCCACTTCGCCCAGGCCCAGGTACTTGATGACCAGCGTCTTGCCGTCGGCGATATCCACCTTGTTGGTCTCACCCACTGCCAGGCCATGGAAGAACACATGGCTGCCCAGGCGCATGATATAGCCGTACTCCTTCTGGTTTTTCACATACTCTTCCACCACCTTGGGATACAGGCAGTAGCTGAGCACGGCCCGCCAGGTGGGATTGGGATCAAAGGACGCCATCTCCCGCTTTTTGGCCTCGAAGTCCACCGGCGGCAAAAGCTCGCCGGGCCGGCAGGTAATGGGCTCCTTCCCTTTGAGCACCACCTTCTGCAGATCCTTGGGGAAGCCGCCGGCAGGCTGGCCCATCATGCCGGAGAAGTAGCTGACGGCGCTGTCCGGGAAGGCCAGGTTCTCACCCTTTTCCACAATGGTCTCGGGAGTCAGGTCGTTCTGAGTCATGAAGATGGCCAAGTCGCCCACCATCTTGGAAGAGGGCGTCACCTTGATGATATCGCCCAGCATCTCGTTGACCTTGCGGTAGTTCTCCTTGACCTCCGTGAAGCGGCTGCCCAGGCCCAGGGATTCCACCTGCGGCTTGAGGTTGGTGTACTGGCCGCCGGGAATCTCGTAGCGGTAAATGTCCGTGGAGGGGCACTTGATGCCGCCTTCGAAGGAGTCATAGCGCTTGCGCACGTCCTCCCAGTAGTCGCTGAGGGTCTGGAGACGTTCCAGGTCCAGTCCCGTATCCCGCTCGGTGCCCTGGAGGGCCGCCACCACGGCATTGAGGGAGGGCTGGCTGGTCAGCGACGCCATGGAGCTGATGGCGCAGTCCACCACGTCCACGCCGGCCTCGGCGGCGCACAGGTAGGTTGCTACCTGGTTGCCGGAGGTGTCGTGGGTGTGGAGCTGGATGGGGATGCCGATCTCCTGCTTGAGGGTGGAAACCAGCTTCTTGGCGGCGTAGGGTTTGAGCACGCCGGACATGTCCTTGATACACAGCATGTGGGCGCCCCGGTGCTCCAGCTCCTTGGCCAGCTTCACGTAATACTCCAGAGGATACTTGTCCCGCTTGGGGTCCAGGATGTCGCCGGTGTAGCAGACGGTAGCCTGGCAGATCTTGTTCTGATTGAGCACCTCGTCCATGGCCACTTCCATGCCGGGAATCCAGTTGAGGGAGTCGAACACCCGGAACACATCGATGCCGCTGCGGGCGGCCTCCTTAATGAACTCCCGGATGACGTTGTCGGGGTAGTTGGTATAGCCCACGGCGTTGGCGCCCCGCAGCAGCATCTGCAGCAGCAGGTTGGGGGCCTTCTCCCGGATCAGGTCCAGCCGCTCCCAGGGAGACTCGTGGAGGAAGCGGTAGGCAACGTCAAAGGTGGCGCCGCCCCAGCACTCCAGAGAGAACGCATCGGAGAGAATCTCGCTGGTGGCCTTCATGCCCTTGATGATGTCCCGGGTACGGACGCGGGTGGCAAGCAGGGACTGGTGGGCATCCCGGGTGGTGGTGTCGCAGACGAGCAGCTTCTTCTGGTCCCGCACCCAGTCGCACACGGCCTTGGGGCCCTGGGCATCCAGCATCTGCTTGAGGCCGTCGGGCCGCACGCCGGTGACCGGCGGGAACCGGGGCGCATCGTAGAACTTGTGCTCGCCCTGCTCCTTGACCACGATATTGCCGATATACTTGAGCATCTTGGTGGCCCGGTCCTTGCTCTCGTCCAGTTCAAAGAGCTCCGGCGTCTCGTCGATGAACTTGGTGTGGCAGCCGCCGGCCATGAACACCGGGTTTTTCAGGATATTGGTCACAAAGGCGATGTTGGTCTTGACGCCCCGGACGTGGATCTCGTTGATGGCCCGGGCGGCCTTGCGGCAAACGCCCTCGAAGGTATTGTCCCAGGTGGTGATCTTCACCAGCAGGGAGTCGTAGTAGGGGGAGATGACCGCGCCGGTATAGGCGTTGCCGCCGTCCAGACGGACGCCGAAGCCGCCGGCAGAGCGGTAGGCGGTGATCTTGCCGGTGTCGGGGGCAAAGTTATTGGCCGGGTCCTCGGTGGTAACGCGGCACTGGATGGCATAGCCGTCGTGGCGGATAGTGTCCTGGCTGGTAATGCCGATGAGGGGGTCGCTGAGGGGACGGCCCTCGGCGATGAGGATCTGGGAGCGCACCAGGTCAATGCCGGTGATCATCTCGGTGACGGTGTGCTCCACCTGGATGCGGGGGTTCATCTCGATGAAGTAGTGATGGCCCTCCTTGTCCACCAGGAACTCCAGCGTGCCGGCATTCACATAGCCCACGTGCTTGGCAATCTTCACGGCGTCGGCGCACAGCGCCTTGCGCACCTCCGGGTCCACGGAGAAAGCGGGGGCGAACTCCACCACCTTCTGGTAGCGCCGCTGGAGGGAACAGTCCCGCTCGTAGAGGTGCACCACATTGCCGTAGTTGTCGCCCAGCACCTGCACTTCGATGTGCTTGGGCTCCACCAGGAACTTCTCCATGAAGATATCGTCGTTGCCGAAGGCCTTCTTGGCCTCGGACTTGACCAGGTCGAAGTTGATACCCACTTCCTCCACGGTGTCGCACCGGCGCATGCCGCGGCCGCCGCCGCCGGCCGCCGCCTTCAAAATGACGGGGAAGCCGAACTCCATGGCCAGCTTCTGGGCGGCCTCACGGCTCTCGAGAGGCTCCGTGGTGCCCGGGGTGGTGGGCACGCCGCACTCCACAGCCATCTGCTTGGCGGAGAGCTTGTCGCCCATCATGTCCAGCACCTTGGAGGACGGGCCGATGAACTGGATACCGGCCTCCTCGCAGGCCCGGGCAAAGTCGCCGTTCTCGCTCAAAAAGCCATAGCCGGGATGGATGGCGTCCGCCCCGTGCTTCTTGGCCAGGCGGATGATACGGGGAATGTTCAGATACGCGCCCAGAGGGCTCTCGTTCTCGCCGATCAGGTAGGACTCATCCGCCGCGGTGCGGAAGAGGCTGTACATGTCCTCGTTGGAGTAAATCGCCACCGTCTGCAGTCCCAGGTCGTGACAGGCCCGGAAGATCCGCATGGCGATCTCGCCCCGGTTGGCCACCAGCACCTTCTTAAAGGTTCGGCTCATAAATTTGCTTCCTCCTTCTTCCGCCCGTGGCGGAGCAAATATTTTTTTCAGTATACGCCCTTTTGCCTCCGCGATGCAACGGCATCTTCCTCCCCCGCCCCATTTTTCAGATGAGACGACAGATTTGGCAAAACATCAGCGCGGCTCCTTTGTCTATTTCAGTTGGACTTATGTCCGTTATCAGCAGCCATTTTGGAAAAGGCGCCGGAGCCCTTGCCGGGCCCGGCGCCTTGTTGTTCTCAGTGGATGGCCTTGGTATCCACGTCCTCTTTCAGCTTGGCCACGAACTCGTCCATGGCCATGACGCCCAGGTCGCCGTCGGCCCGGTGACGCACAGAGACGGTGCCCGCCTCGGCCTCCTTGTCGCCGATGACCAGCATATAGGGGACCTTCTCCAGCTGAGCCTCGCGGATCTTCTTGCCGATCTTCTCGTTGCGGTGGTCCACCTCCACCCGGTAACCGGCGCCGTCCAGCTGGGCGGCCACCTGGTCGGCGTACTCCGCCGCCCGGTCGGTGATAGGCAGGAGCTTGACCTGAACAGGGCTCAGCCAGGTGGGGAAGGCACCGGCGAAGTGCTCGGTGATGACGCCGATGAAGCGCTCGATGGAGCCCAGCACCACCCGGTGGATCATGACGGGACGGTGCTTCTGGCCGTCCTCGCCGGTGTACTCCAGCTCGAACCGCTCAGGCAGCTGGCTGTCCAGCTGGATGGTGCCGCACTGCCAGGTACGGCCCAGGGAGTCGGCCAGATGGAAGTCCAGCTTGGGGCCGTAGAAGGCGCCGTCGCCCTCGTTGATGGTGAAGTCCTTGCCCATGTCGGTGATGGCGTCTTTCAGGATGTCCTGGTTGCGCTCCCACTCCTCCACGGTGCCGATGTGGTCCTCCGGCATGGTGGAAAGCTCGATGGTATAGCTCAGGCCGAAGGTGGAGTAGACCTCGTCAAACAAGCGCACGGTCTCCTGGATGACGTCCTTCATCTGCTCCCGGGTCATAAAGACGTGGGCATCGTCCTGGGTGAAGCAGCGCACGCGGAAGAGGCCGTGGAGAGCGCCGGAGAGCTCATGGCGGTGCACCAGGCCCAGCTCGCCTACCCGCAGGGGCAGGTCGCGGTAGGAGTGGGGCTCGCTGGCATAGACCAGCATGCCGCCGGGGCAGTTCATGGGCTTGATAGCATAGTCCTCGCCGTCGATGACGGTGGTGTACATGTTCTGCTTATAGTGATCCCAGTGGCCGGAGCGCTCCCACAGCTGACGGTTGAGGATGATGGGGGTGGAGATCTCCACATAGCCGTACTTCTTGTGGACCTGGCGCCAGT
>NZ_URDP01000042.1 GCF_900546705.1 uncultured Oscillibacter sp.
GGCAACACCATGGCAACAAAAAATCAGATAGCCCCTACTATCTGAATAATGAAAATAATGCCAATACCCTGAGCTAAATTCCATAAGCAAATCTGTTTAGAAAACTTCTGGCAGGAGCGAGTGGGAATGATTTCAGAGGCCCGGAAAATCCTGATATGACTGGGTTTTTGAAGGGTTAAGGTCCTTCGTGGCAACGATTTCCCCCAACTAAAAAAAGACTGCCTGATCTCATCGGTCAGGCAGTCTTTTTTTAGTTCAGGAGAGTTCAAACATTCCGTGGTAGAGCTGGTAGTATTCTCCCCGCTGCTCCAGCAGATCCTCATGGCTGCCCCGCTCCACGATCTGCCCGTGTTCGAGCACCATAATGGCCTTGGCATTGCGGACAGTGGACAGGCGGTGGGCAATGACAAACACCGTCCGCCCCTCCATCAGCTGGTCCATGCCCTTTTCAATCAGTGCCTCCGTGCGGGTATCGATGGAAGAGGTTGCCTCATCCAGAATCAGCACCGGTGGGTCGGCCACCGCCGCCCGGGCAATAGCCAGCAGCTGACGCTGCCCCTGGGAGAGATTGGCGCCGTCGGCGGTGACCATGGTATCATACCCGTCCGGCAGGCGGCGGATAAACGAGTCCGCATTGGCGATCTGTGCCGCGTGGCGTACCTCATCCATGGTGGCGTCCAACTTGCCAAAGCGGATGTTGTCGGCAATGGTCCCGGCAAACAGATGGGTATCTTGCAGCACCATGCCCAGCGAACGGCGCAGGTCATCCTTCCGGATTTCCCTGACGTCGATGCCGTCGTAGGTAACCGTCCCCGCCTGCACGTCGTAGAAGCGGTTGATGAGGTTGGTGATGGTAGTCTTTCCGGCGCCGGTGGGACCCACAAACGCGATCTTCTGTCCAGGCTTTGCAAAGAGGCTGATATCCTGCAAAATGGGGTGACCGTCGTCATAGCCGAAGGTCACATGGTCAAACCGCACATCCCCCCGCAGGGGAACCCGGGTGCCATCCGGCTTCTGCCAGGCCCAGCCCTCCTGCTCCCGGACCAGCCGGACCTGTCCCTCGTCCACCTCCGGAGACTGATCCATAGCCTCAAAGACCCGCTCGGCGCCCGCCAGGGCCGCCAGCAGGAAATTGCTCTGCTGGGTGAACTGGTTGATGGGCATGGCCGCCTGCCGTACAAATACCAGGTAGCTGGCCAGGCTCCCCACGTCCGTCAGCCCCCGCATAGCCATGTAGCCGCCCAGCGCGGCCACGATGGCGTAGTTGATATAGGAAATGCTTACCACCGCCGGAACCATGGTGGCCGCGTACGCCTGGGCACCGGTTCCCGCCTGACGAAGCGATTCGTTTTTTGTCTGGAAGCGGCGCAGGTTCTCCTGTTCGTGGTTGAACACCTTCACCACCTTCTGTCCGGCCACCATCTCCTCCACATAGCCGTCCAGATCCCCCAGGTGGGATTGCTGCTTTTGGTAGTACGCCTTACTGCGCTTTCCGCTGTACCGGATATAGGCAAACATGACCACATAGCACACGGCTACCACCAGCGTCAGTCTCCAGTTGAGGATGAAGAGCATGGTCAGCGTGCCCACCACCTGGATGAAGCTCTGGATCACCATGGCGAAGCTGTTGTTGAGGGCATCGGAGATGGTGTCCACATCGTTGGTGAAATAGCTCATCACATCCCCGTGGCGCCGGGTGTCGAAAAAGCGGAGCGGAAGCGTCTGCAGGTGAGCAAACAGATCCCGGCGGATGTCAAAGAGCACCTTCTGGGCGGCCTTCACCATGGTCTGGGTATATCCCAGGGAAGCCAGCGCGCCCACCAGATAGATGGCCGCCGTCAGCGCAACGCCCCGCAGAAGCGCCGCCTTTCCGCCGCCTGCCAGTCCGTTGACCACCGGGCGGATCATATAGGTGCCCAGCAGGTTGGCCAGGGCGCTGACGGTGACCAGCACCGCCACCAGCATCAAAAGGTATTTGTGCCGTCCCAGGTAGGACAGCAGCGTACGCAGCGTGTAGGCCAGATTCTTAGGCTTTTTGCCGCTGATCGGACGAGCCGGCACAGTCCTCATCTCCTTTCATTTGAGAGGCATAGATCTCCTGATAAATGGGGTCCTCCGCCAGCAAAGAGCGGTGGGTGCCGGTGGCGTGAATCCGTCCATCCTCCAGAATCACAATCAAATCGGCATCCATGACGGAGGTGATCCGCTGGGCAATGATGATTTTCGTGACCCCCTGCAGCTTGGCCAGGGCACCCCGGATTTTCCCCTCGGTAGCGGTATCCACCGCGCTGGTGGAATCGTCGAAAATCAGCACCTTGGGCCGTTTCAGCAGCGCCCGGGCAATGCACAGCCGCTGCTTCTGCCCGCCGGAGACGTTGACACCCCCCTGGCCCAGATCCGCGTCCAGGCCGCCGGGCATCCGCTCCAGGAATTCGTCGGCACAGGCGGCACGGCAGGCCGCCCAGAGGGTATCGTCATCGGCGGTGGGATCACCCCAGCGGAGATTATCCCGTACAGTCCCCGAGAAGAGCACGTTTTTTTGCAGCACGATACCCACGGCGTCCCGCAGGGCGGTCAGATTGTATTCCCGCACATCGTGGCCGCCGATTTTCACCGCGCCCTGTGTCACATCGTAGAGCCGGGGAATCAGCTGCACCAGCGTGGACTTGGACGAGCCGGTGCCGCCCAGAATGCCCACAGTCTGGCCGGCACGGATGTGCAGGTTTACGTCGGACAGGGCATACTCCCTTGCGTCGGCCCGGTATTTGAAGGAGACATTTTCAAAGTCGATGCTGCCGTCCGGTACCTGGGTAACGGCATTTTTCGGAGAGGTGAGGGCCGCGTCCTCGTCCAGCACCTGGGCAATGCGGTGGGCGCTGGCCAGGGAGCGGGTGAGCAGCAAGAACACGTTGGAGATCATCATAAAGGAGTTCATGACCTGCAGCACATAGCTGAGAAAGCCCGTCAGCTCGCCCACCTGGAGCTGTCCGTCCAGAATCATGAGGCCTCCGAACCACAAAATCAGCACAGTAGCAGCGTACATGGTAAACTGGAAGGCAGGCAGGTTCAGCACGGCAAAGTGAAATGTCCGCTGGCTGGTCTCCATCAGCTCCGTGTTCACGCCCCGGAACTTTTCCTCTTCATAGGTCCCCCGGACAAAGGCCTTCACCGCCCGGATGCCCGTCAGCCACTCCTGCACCACGTTGTTCAGCTGGTCCACCGCCGCCTGCAGCCGCCCGTACATGGGCGCCACACGGCGGACTACAAAATACAGTGTCAGTCCCAGAATGGGCGCGCACATCACAAACACCAGCGCCAGCTTCGCATTCATCCAGAAGGACAGGCCCAGGCCCATCACCAGCATCACCGGGCTGCGGACCAAAGGCCGCAGCCCCCCGTTGACGGCGTTCTGGAGCACCGTCACATCCGTGGTCATACGGGTCACTAGGGAGGACGTCTCAAACCGGTCCAGGTTGGAAAAGGCGTAGCGCTGCACCTGCCGGTATTGGGCCTGCCGGATATTGGCGCCCCAGCCATAGGCGCTGCGGGCGGCAAACCGGGCGTACAGCAGGCCTGTCACCAGCGCCAGCACTGCGCAGATCCCCATCTGGATTCCCTTGCGGACGATGTAGTGCAGGTCGTTTCCCTCCACGCCCACGTCGATCAGATCCGCCATCAGCGCCGGGATCACCAACTCAAAAAACGTCTCGACCACCACCAGCAGTGCCCCGGTCAGCAGATCCCGCCGGTAGGGTCCCAGATAGGAAAGCAGCCGCTTAAAGTCCTTCACTGCCATTGCCTCCTTCCGCTTTCAAATTCTGATAGGCCCGGGTCAGATAGTCGGAAAAGCAGGCCCGCTCCCGGGGCGTGAAGTCCCGGAGCATCCGCTCCTCCATGTCATGGCAGCAGCTTTGCCACTGAGCATAGGCACTCCGGCCCGCAGGCGTCAGCTCGATCAGGTCCCGCCGCTTGTCCGCACTGTCGGGCCGCCGGGTGACAAAGCCGCCTTTTTGCAGGCTGTCCAGCATGCGGCACACCGCCGCCGGGTCCACATCGTAGTAGTCCGCCAGCTGCCGCTGGCTGCTGGCGCCGTTGCGGCTCAGGTAGCCCAGAATCTTCGGCTGCCCGGACCCCAGGCCCAGCCGGGTCAGATGCGGCCGCAGGGCGTTGTGCTGAGCGTGGAACGCCCGGTAGAGCAGCAGGTGAAAGGTCCGTTCCATGGTTTCGCCTCCAATTGATATATCAACGATTGATATATCAATTATATGAATCCTCTTTTGCTTGTCAAGCATCTGTCCTGAAAAAATGCCCGTCCTCACGCTTCCGCCCAAAAAGTTTTTCCAGCGTCCCGGCACTTTTGGACACAAAAAAGCCGCCCGGCATTTGGATACCGGGCGGCTTATGGAACGGGGCCGCCGTCGAAAAAGAGCGCCTCCGCAGCTGCGGAAGCGCTCTTTTCGATCAGCCGATGGCAATGGTAGAACTCTTGGGAAGCTCCTTCTTGGCCTGCTTGGGCATGGACAGCTTCAGGATACCATCCTCGTACTTGGCGGCGATGTCCTCGGGCTCCAGATCACCCACATAGAAGCTGCGGCTGCAGGAACCGGCGTACCGCTCCTGACGGATGTACTTGCCCTTCTTGTCCTGCTCGTCCTTATCCAATCCCTTGGCGGCGCTGATGGTCAGGTAGCCATCCTTCAGATCCACATGGATCTCATCCTTCTTGAAGCCGGGCAGGTCGATGTCCATCTCATAGGTGTCCTCGGTCTCCCGCACGTCGGTCTTCATCAGGTTCTTGGCGTGCTTGCCGTAAATGGGATTGTGTTCATTCCACATGGGGAAGAAATTATCATTGAAGAATTCATCAAACAGGTTCTCACCAAAAATGCTGGGCAACATAAGTCATTCCTCCATTCTTTGCACTTATCTTGTGCCCTGCGGAAGGAACCCTTTGGGCTCCTCTCTTGGAACAACTATGTTATAGCACCGCAAATTAGCACTGTCAAGCGCCGAGTGCTAATGTTCACAAAAGATGCAAAGTTTGTTCACAAAATATACGATTTTTCCAAGGTATTCGTTTTCCTCCCCTGGTTTCCTGCCGATTGGGAGGCCCACCGCCCGCTGTTGGACCTTCTGCGGCGTCGTATTTTTCCCCTTGACAGGCTGCGTCCCTGGTACTATGCCCTTCACATCAATGATTTTTGATTTGAGGATCTGCCATGGAATCAGCCCATCAGGAAAATGCCAAAGTCTTCAAAGCTCTGTGCGACCCAAAGCGCCTTGCCATACTGGAACAGCTGCGCAGCGGGGAGAAGTGCGCCTGTGTGCTGCAGGAGCCGCTGGATCTGACCCAGTCCGGCCTTTCCTACCACATGAAGATCCTGTGTGAATCCGGCATTGTCGTAAGCCGTCAGGAGGGCAAGTGGACCCTCTACCGTCTCAGCCCCGCCGGGCGGGAGCGGGCGATGCACCTGCTGAAAGTCCTGCTGACCCCCGACCATCCGGATGAAGTCAATTCGTAACCCTGAAAAGCGCCACCCCGCGGGGTGGCGTTTTCCCCGGCACATTACATCAAAATTTTTTGATATGTTACGGGAGGCACTATGAAACTCTGGAATTTTCTGCAAAACGAACTGCTGGGTATGCAGTGGCTCAACCGCGCCATCGGTGCAGGACTCTCTGCCGCGGGTGTGGACCTGGATGGCCGGCTGGGCGGCAGCGTTCAGTTTTTTCTCTATGACACCATCAAGATCACACTGCTGCTGTGCGTACTGATTTTTTTGGTGTCCTACATTCAACGCTATTTCCCGCCGGAACGCAGCCGCCGGATTCTGGGGCGATTCAGGGGACTGGGTGCCAACATGGTTTCCGCTCTTTTGGGCACGGTGCTCTCGTTCATGATGGGGGTGACCACTTTGTCCCTGCCGTCTCTGATCCTGCTGCGGCGGGCCGTCAAGCCCCGACTGCTGGGGGTATTTATTGCAGTGTGCACCGCAGGCATCATTCTCGTGGGATATCTCTTCAACTTTTTGCAGCCTTATTTTATGTGACCAAGGAGGAATCACTATGGGTATTTTCAATCACTTTGGGAAACAGGGGCCGTCCGGCAAGGATACGGCGCAGGACGCGGCGGTGCTGGTACTGGGCTCCGGCTGCGCCAACTGCAACGCGCTGGAATCTTCCGTTCGGGCAGCCCTGGAAGAACTGGGACAGGAGAGCATCGTGGGCCATGTGACGGACTTTGCCCGGATCGCGGCCATGGGCGTCATGTCCACTCCAGCGCTGGTGGTGGACGGGAAAGTCGTCTCCTGCGGGAGAGTCCTCAGCAAAGAGGAGGCCAAACAGCTGATTCAGGAGGCCCGGAAGCTCTCCTGAAAAGCGAAAGGTACGGGGCCGGCAGACTGCCGGCCCCGTACCTTATATATTACCGATAGCTGCTTTCTCTCAGCCCGGTCACTTGCCCAGCTGCACAAAGCGCATGAGCATGGTGGACATATGGGCCCGGGTCAGGCTGGCCTGAGAGGCAAACGTGCCGTCGGACCGGCCCTCCACGATCTTGTTGGCCGCGCACCAGCGCACGCCGTCGGCGTAGGCGCCGGGAATGCTGGCTGCATCCTTGAAGGTGCCGAGATCCACCATGGTGGACATATCCATACCCTGGAGCTTGGCATAGCGGGCCAGGATGGTGGCAAACATGCCCCGGGTCAGCGGACGGTCGGGGGAGAACACGCCGCTGCTGGTGCCCAGCATGATGCCCTGCTGATAGACCCAGGAGATGGCGTCGCGCTGCTGGCTGCGCTCAGTCACATCGGTGAACGCAGTGGTCAGCTGGCAGTCGGGCCGGCCGGCCAGGTTGTAGAGGGCCTGGGCCGCCTCGGCGCGGGTAATGATCTCGTTGCCGCCGAAGACATAGGGCTGCTCACCGGCAACCAGCTTGTTTTCCGTGACAAAGGCCGCCGCGTCATAGAACCAGTCGGTGCTCTTCACGTCGGTATAGTCCGTGACCTTCTTGCCGTCCCGGACGGTGTTGCGGATCTCATAGGTATCCACAACCTTCCAGTTGTTCCACGCATCCATCTCTTCCTTCTCGTCGGTGTCGCTGTCCTGGCACTGGTAGGCCTTGCCGGTGATAGCGTCTTCAGAGACGGTGATGATGGAGAAGACCTGCTGGTCCTCGTCGTCCACATAGCAGTCGGTGGCATAGTCGCTGCGGTCGGGCAGGTACTCATAGTACTTGTTGCCCACGGTACCGCCGGTGACATAGGTGGTGCCGTCGCCGGTATTGGCCTTGATGTCACCCAGCGCGGTGGCGCGGATATAGATGTGGTCATGGCCGTTGAGGAACAGATCCACGCCCAGGGCGTCCACAGACCACTCGGAGTCGTTGATAAAGTAGTCGATCACTTCGGAGGCGGGGTGATTGGAGGTGTAGGGGCCCGCATGGGTGAGCATGATGCGCCACTTCTTGTCGGACTTCTCATAGCACTCCTTGGCCCACTGGAGCTGCTTTGCGATGATGTCGGCCTTCTCCTCCGGCGGGGTGACCTCGGTGTTGATGACCACGATGCAGGCGTCGCCGTACTCGATGCAGCCGACGGTGTTGTCAAACTCCGTGCCGCTGTCACCGCCGGGCATGTTGAACCGCTGGGCGAAGGAGATAAAGCCCCAGTCGCCCTTCATCTCATGGTTGCCGGGTACCGTGATGGTGGGGATGGAGGCAAAGTAGTCGCCCATGACCTCGAAGCAGGCCTCCCACTCGGTGGCCTTATAGCCGTCCTGGGTGGTGTCGCCGCCGCTCATGATGAACTCCGGGGTCACCAGCGTGGTGGCATAGTCCATGCTCTTTTTGAAGGACTCATAGTCGCCCGTGGACACGGACTGGGGGTCGGAGACAAAGATGAAGGAGAAGGAATCCGCGTCGGGAGAGGTGGGCGCCTTGAAGGTGTGCTCCTCGCTCATGAAGCTCTTGCCGTCGCCCACGCGATAGACATACATGGCGTCCGGCTCCAGATCCTTGAGCACCACCTGATGGGTGGCCAGTTCCTTCCAGCCGGGGGTCACGGCGTCCACGTAGCTGGTGCCGCGGGCGGTCTTCCAGCTGCTCTCGCCCTGTTTCTTGTACTGCACCACAGACTCCTTCACCTCAGGCACGGTGATCCAGCTAAAGCGCAGATTGCCCTGGGTGGTATCGGGGGTCATGGTGATCTGGCTGGGGTCGCCCAGGATGCTGCCGTCATCCACAAACACCTGGATGGGGGCAGACTTGTCGTAGGGCTTGGTGACGGTCTTGCCGCCGGCCTGGATCTCCAGATAGTAGTAGAGGTCACCGGCCTTGTCGCTGGGCAGATCCACCGTGCAGGTGGTGCCGGAAATGGTCATGTCCTTCTGGGCATCCACGCCGTCATAGCCATAGTGCAGCACGGCGCTGTCCACCTTGTCCACGCCCACCACGCGGGCGGTGACGGTGGCCTTGGCGTTCTGATCCACATCGTTCACGGCGCGGGAGATGACCCGGGGGCCGTCAATGGAGAAGTCCACTGCCTCAAAGATGGCAGGGTCATAGCCCTTCAGGATGGGCTGCTTCAAAGAGTCGCTCCAGGCCCAGACCGTGTCAAAGTCCCAGCCCAGATCCACATAGGTCTGCTTGGTATGCAGCGCGTCCGCGGAGACGTCTTCCCACTGGATGGGCTGGAAGGCCGGCTCGTTGCCTGCCAGGAGCGTGCCCTCCCAGGCGATGTTGCCGGAGATGTTGGTGGCCGCCTCGTCGTCCAGCTGGCCGACGATCTTGTCCACGTTCTTGGTGCCGGAGATGGAAGTCTGGGCACTGACGCAGCCGACAATGTGATCGCCGGCGTTGAAGGAACCGGCGATGCCGCCGGCAGAGCCGTTTTCACCGTAGGCGTTCACGGAGCCCGCCGCGAAGCTGTTGCCCACGTAGCCGCCGCCGTCCTGGATGCCGGCGATACCGCCCACATCATAGGGTGCCTCCAGCTTGGCGTTGACATAGCAGTTTTCCACATGGCCGATGATGGGGCCCTCGCCCTCCTTCACCTTTCCGGCGATACCGCCGCTGGTGTGGGAGTTGGACAGGTCATCCACCCACACATGGCCCGTGACCACGCAGCCGGTGATGGTGCCGTAGGTAACGCCGGCGATGCCGCCCACGTTCTGCTGGCCGCGGATCTCGCAGTCGATCATGGCCACGTTCTTCACGTAGGCCTGGTCATTTTCGTTGCCCACGTAGCCGAACAGGCCCACATACTTCTTGGGGTAGTCGATGGTCAGGTTGCGGATGGCATGGAACCGTCCGTCAAAAGTGCCCAGATACCCCTCCTCCTTCTCGGAGGCAATGGGCTTGAAGCCCTCCCAGCCGGCCATATCGATATCGGCCGTCAGGACATAGTTGCCGTCCCGGGGCGCGCCCTCTTTCCAGGTGCTGGACAGATACATCAGCTGGGCCGGGGTGCTGATCTCATAGACGTCCTGGGCGGCGTTGTAAACAGGCGCCACGGCGTCCTCCGGTCCCTTTGCCGCCGCCGGGATCACCAGCAAAGTGGACAGCATTGCCAAAGACAAGAGCAGACATAGTAGCTGTTTTCGAATTTTGCGTGAGGATCTTCCACTCATAAGAATACTCCTTTCCAAACCCGAGTTGTCTTGACAGGGACCGCGTTACGAAAACGCTTGCGTAACTGTCAATACTAATATATACCAATTCGCCGCAAATATCAACCGCACTTTTGTCTATAATATCTATTTTTGTAAGATATCCACAACCGCAAATTGTAATTTTGTATGAAGCAGCAGTTTTCTTATTTTCGACTAAAAAAGTCATCGACGCAAACGTTTACTTTTAAGCGGTTTCCGTCTGCATGTCCCCGTGTGCCGGCAAAGCAGGGGAAAGCGCAAAAAAGAGGCACCCGGAGGGTGTCTCTTTTTTGCGCTCCGTCCGGTCCGCTGGAAAACCGGCAGGCCCTTCAGGGCGCCGGTGCCCGATAAAGGCGGCAGGGTCGGCCGCCGGTATCGTAGTTGACGGTGGAGCTGACCTCCCCCCGCTCCACCAGATAGTTGACATAACGTCTTACCGTCACCACCGACAGACCAGTCTGCCGGGAAATGGCCTCGCTGGGCATTCCCTGGGCCGGCGCGGCGCGCAGGCAGGCCCGCACCTTCTCCAGCGTGCTCTCCTGGAGGCCCTTGGGCGGCTGGCATTCTCCAGAGCCCGCATGGGAAAAGAGCTTGTCCAGGGCGCTTTGTCCCACCGACTCCCCCGTCAGCGCCTCCCGGTGGCGGCAGAAGGTGTCCAGTGCCTGCTGGAACCGCTCCACGGTGAATGGTTTCATGAGATAATCCACCACGCCCATTTTCAGCAGGTCGTCCACGGTGAGGCGGTCGTTGGCTGCCGTGACCATAATGGCATCCACGTCAATGCGCCGACTGCGGAGCGCCCGCAGCAGCTCCTCCCCGGTCAGCAGGGGCATATACACATCCAGCACCACCAGATCCACGGGATTTTGTTCCAGCCAGTTCAATGCCGTCTGGCCGTCCTGGAAGGTCTGCACCACCCGGAAGCGGGAATCCCGCTCTACGTAGGTGCGGTTGAGCAGGGAGACCATGGGGTCGTCCTCTACAATGACCACGCGATACATTTAATCCTCCTCCTTGTGTTCCGGGGCGGTCTCCGGCGCAGGCGCCCGCCGGAAGCTGACAAAAAAGGACGTGCCTACGCCCAGCTCCGACTCCACCCGGATCTCCCCCTGGTAGGCGTCCACCACCTCCTGCACCAGGGACAGGCCGGTTCCCCGGCCCCGCCCCTTGGTGGTACTCCCCCGCTGGAACAGCGTGCGCCGCAGGGCGTCGGGGATGCCCGGGCCGGTGTCCTCCACGCACATCAGCAGGCCGTTCTCCTCCTCCCGGATGCTGACCGATACTTCTTTCACCTCACGGCGGGACTGGTTCAGACTCTCAATGGCGTTTTCAATCAGGTTTCCCAGCACGGTGACGCAGGCCTCCGGAGGAAGCCACGGGCTCTCGGCGCTCAGGCTGCTCTCACGGTCCAGAGCCAGGCGGATACCCAGCTCGTTGGCCCTGCTGGTCTTGCCCACCAGCAGAGCGGCCACCGACGGCTCCTGAATCTGGTGCATGATGCGGCTGACCGCCTCCCGCTGGATGCGGGTGGTATCCATGATGTACTGCTGAGCCCGCTCCGGCTGCCCGATCTGCAGCAGCCCCAGAATCACATGGAGCTTGTTCATGAACTCGTGGGTGTACGCCCGCATGGCGTCCACCATGTGCCGCACGCCGGTCAGGTCGTCCGCCAGCTGGGTCACCTCCGTGCGGTTGCGGAAGATTCCCACCGCCCCGGCCACCTTCCCGTCCTCGTAGATGGGCAGCCGGTCCGACAGCACCCGCACATCAGGCAGGGACTTCATGCTCACGTTGTACTCCGGCTTTCCGGTGTACAGAATACGCCCCAGGGTAGAGGCAGGATAGACGGCGCTGAGGGGCTTGCCCACGGCATCGGGCGTCAGGGACAGCAGCCGGGCGGCGGCGGTGTTGAAGAAGATGATCTTCCCGTCCTTGTCGATGGCCAGGACCCCCTCCTCCAGGGCGTCCAGAATGTCCTCCCGCTGGTGAAACCGGCGGGCAAACGCCTCCGGCTCATAGCCCAGCAGGGCATTTTTGATGCGTCGGGACAGCCGCTGGGACAGCAGCGCCGCCGCCACCGCCGCCAGCAGGCCGATCAGCAGCACCTGGAGCACCGTGGCCAGCGTCACATGGGCCATGCTGCGCAGGTAGCGCCCCACGATCACATAGCCGATGACCTCCCCGCCGTCGTTCCGGATAGGGGCGTAGGCCGAGTGCTCGGAGCCCATGGGCCCGGTCTCGTCGGAGGTATAGGGTCCCTCACCGGCCAGTGCCCGGTTCTGGGCGTCCCCGGTGTAGGTGCTTCCCGTCAGGGAGGCGTCCGGCACATAGAGAAGGGTATTTTCCAGATCCCCCACCAAAACCAGATCGATGTCTGCAGTACTGGCCGTGGCGGCATCCAGATACGCCGCCAGTTCCGCCCGGGAGCTCTCTCCCTCCAGAGCCTCCCGCACCAGGGGAGACTGGGAGAGAATGGACGCGGAGTTGATCAGGTTGTTGTCCAGAGCCTTCTGCTCGCCGCTGAGTGCCACGTAAAGGGTTCCCACCAGGGACAACGCCGAGGAGATGGCCACAATCAGCAGGCTCAATCGCAGCAGCTGGGCGCGGATGGAGCGTTTATGTTGGACGGGCATAGATGAGCCCCCTTCCTGTAATCTTCCCATTAGTATAACGCGCCGCCGCCTCCTCCACAAGCGCATTGGGAACCCGGTGGCTTTTGCACCGTTCGTTTTCAATAGTTTTTTTACTTTCGAAAGGCTTCCCAAACCCCCGGGGCGGTCGTAGAATACCCCTCGCGAAAACGAGGTGATGTGTGTTTGCTGGAAGAATTCAAGGAATCGCTGGTGGGTGAGCTGGGAAACAAAACCGCTTTTACCATCCCGGTGCTGGGCGGCATTCCGGTGGCCGACTCCGTGGTGGTCACCTGGATCATCATGGCGCTGCTGGTGGTATGCTCCTGGCTGCTGACCCGAAAGCTCAGCGTACGCAGTCCCGGCAAGGTGCAATCGGCGCTGGAGTGGGCAGTGCAGTTTTTAAGCGGCTTTGTCAAAACCAACATCGGCCCCCACTGGCGCCCCTTCGTCCCCTGGCTGGGCACAGTGGCCCTGTACATCGGCATTTCCAATCTGATCGGCATCTTCGGCCTGACGCCCCCCACCAAGGACATCAGCGTCACCGCCGCCCTGGCAGTGATGAGCATGCTGCTGATCTACGGGTCCCAGTTCCGCTACAACGGACCGCTGGGCGGACTGAAGAAATTTGCCGAGCCCATGCCGCTGCTGCTGCCCATCAATCTGATGGAGGTTCTCATTCGCCCCCTGGCCCTGTGCATGCGTCTGTTCGGCAACATCCTGGGAGCCTACATCATTATGGAGATGCTCAAGTTCGTGGCGCCGGTGATTCTGCCCGCCGTATTCAGCATCTACTTTGACCTGTTCGACGGCCTGATCCAGACCGTGGTCTTTGTGTTCCTCACCACACTGTTTACCGGTGAGGGCATCAAAGACGAGGCGTAACGAAAAATTCAACGCAAAGAAATCTGAGGAGGAAATTACTATGTCTATCGGTATCATCGCTGCGGCTGTGGCCGTCTTCACCGGCATCGGCGCCGGAATCGGCATCGGCTTTGCCACCGGCAAGGCCAGCGAGGCCATTGCCCGTCAGCCGGAGGCCGCCGGCAAAATCAACAGCGCCCTGCTGCTGGGCTGCGCCCTGGCAGAAGGCACCGCCATCTTCGGCTTCATCACTGCCCTGCTGATTATCTTCATGGGTTAAGGGGGCGGCTCCAGTGCTGGAATTTGAGCCCTCCACCATCGTCTTTACCATCATCAACCTGCTGGTGCTCTATTTCATTTTGCGCCGGCTGCTCTTCGGCCGGGTCAACGCCGTGCTGGAGCAGCGGGCCGCTCTGGTAAAAAACGAGCTTGCCTCCGCCGAGGCCAGCAACCGGCAGGCCCAGGACCTGAAAGCCCAGTACGAGGACAAGCTGACCGACGCCCGGCATGAGGCGGCCAAGATCGTAGCCGACGCCCAGAACCGGGCCCAGCGGGCCTATGAGGCCAGGATGGCCGACATCGAAACCGACACCAAGAAGCTCCGCGCCGAAGCGGAGGCCCAGATCTCCGAAGAGCGGGAAGCCATGCTCCGCAGTGCCCGCAGTGAGGTGGCCTCCCTGGCGCTGCTGGCCGCCTCCAAGGTGGCCCAGAAGTCCATGGACGGTGCCGACGACCGGGCGCTGGTGGACGCATTTTTGACGGAAGTAGGTGAACCCTCATGAGCGAGCTGGCCCGGCGCTACGCCCAGGCCCTCTACGGGGTATCTCCGGACGAGGACGCCCTGCGAAAGACCGCCGGGGCACTGATGGGGGACCCGGCTTTATGGGAGGCCCTGATCTCCCCGGCGGTACAGCCGGAGGAAAAGTGCCGCGTACTGGACCGGCTGCCCATGCTGGAAGGCCGCGGGCCGCTGCTGCGGTTTTACCGCCTGCTGGCCCAAAAAGGGCGCATGGCGCTGCTGTCCGATATTTTGGACGCGTTTGACGACGCGGCGATGGCCGCCCGGGGCTGTGCCCGGTGCGTGCTCACCTGCGTCCGCGTCCCCGGCGAGGCGGAGCTTGAGCGGCTCCGCCTTGCCCTGTGCAGACTGCACGGGAAACAGGATGTCCGTTTTGACATCCGCAAAGACCCCTCGCTGCTGGGCGGCTTCATTCTGTCCATCGAGGGCGTCACCTATGACAAGAGCGTCCGCGGGGCGCTCAAGGGCCTGGAACGGCAGTTGGAAGAGAGGCGAATGGCATGAATACCAAACCGGAAGAAATTGTCTCCATCCTGCGGGAGGAGATTGCGGATTATGACACCCGGGTCCGCCGGGACGAGACCGGCACGGTCCTCAAAGCAGGCGACGGCATTGCCACCGTCTACGGTCTGGACAAGGCGGTATACGGCGAGCTGGTAGAACTGGACACCGGCGTCAAGGGCATGGTGATGAACCTGGCCCGGGACAGTGTGGGCGTAGTGCTGCTGGGCAGTGAGGCCGGCGTGAAGGAGGGCACGGTGGTGCGCCGCACCGGGCACGCCGCCGACGTGCCTGTAGGCGACGGCCTCATCGGCCGGGTGGTGGATGTGCTGGGCCGTCCCATTGACGGTCTGGGTCCCATCCAGACCACCGAGACCCGTCCCATTGAGCATGAGGCCAGCGGCGTGGTCACCCGGGAGCCGGTGACGGTTCCCCTCCAGACCGGCATTCTGGCCATCGACGCCATGGTGCCCATCGGCCGGGGACAGCGGGAGCTGATTATCGGCGACCGCCAGACCGGCAAGACCTCCATTGCGGTGGATACCATCCTCAACCAGAAGGGACAGGATGTGATCTGCATCTACGTGGCCATCGGGCAGAAGGCCTCCACCGTGGCCCGTATTCAGGATATCCTGAAAAAGCACGGGGCCATGGACTACTCCATCATCGTCTCCTCCACCGCCAGCGAATCCGCGCCCTTGCAGTACATCGCCCCCTACTCCGGCGCAGCCATGGGCGAGTACTTCATGAGCAAGGGCAAGGACGTGCTCATCGTCTACGACGATTTGAGCAAGCACGCAGTGGCCTACCGTACCCTGTCGCTGCTGCTGGGACGGTCCCCCGGCCGGGAGGCCTACCCCGGCGACGTGTTCTACCTGCACTCCCGCCTGCTGGAGCGGGCGTGCCGCCTGACCAAGGAATACGGCGGCGGCTCCATGACCGCCCTGCCCATCATCGAAACCCAGGCCGGCGATGTGTCGGCCTACATCCCCACCAACGTCATCTCCATCACCGACGGCCAGATCTATCTGGAGACCAACCTGTTCTTCTCCGGCCAGCGTCCCGCCGTCAACGTGGGCTTGTCCGTGTCCCGTGTGGGCGGCGCGGCCCAGACCCGGGCCATCAAAAAGACCGCCGGCACGCTGCGGATTGATCTGGCCCGGTTCCGGGAGCTGGAGGTGTTCACCCAGTTCGCCTCCGACCTGGACCCCGCCACCCAGCAGACCCTGGACCACGGCCGCCGGCTGCTGGAACTTTTGAAGCAGCCCCTCTATCACCCCATGTCCGTGAGCCGTCAGGCCATCATCCTCTATGTGGCCACCAACGGTCTGGTGGACGACGTGCCCCTGGACAAGGTGCGTCAGTTTGTGCTGGACTTTGCCGATGAGATGGAGGCGGAGCACGCCGACGTGACGGAGGAGATCCAGTCCACCGGAAACCTGAGCGGCCCCGCGGTGGAAACCATCCGCGCCGCATTGGACGAGGCCAAGAAACGGGAGTGTGCCGCATGGCAGGCGTAAAGGAGATCCGCACCCACATCAAGAGCGTGGAGCAGACGCTGAAGATCACCAACGCCATGTATCTGATCTCCTCTTCCAATCTGCGTAAGGCCCGCAAGCAGCTCAACGATGTGGAGCCCTATTTCAACAAGATCTGCACCACCATTTCCGACATTCTTCATCACTCCCCGGAGATCCGCCATCCCTTTTTCGACAAGCGGCCGGAGATCCCCCCGGAGCAGCGAAAGGTGGGCTATATCGTGGTCACCGGCGACAAGGGCCTGGCCGGTGCCTACAACCACAACATCCTCAAGCTGGCAGAGACGTATCTCAGCCGGACGGCCAATCCCAGCCTCTTTGTGGTGGGCCAGGTGGGCCGGGCCTACTTCCAGGAACACGGCATCCCCATCGATGTGGAGTTTCTCTACACCGCCCAGGACCCCACCCTGGCCCGGGCCCGGGACATTGCCGAGCTGATGCTGGACCTGTTTGCCGCCCGGCAGCTGGATGAGGTCTATGTCTTCTTCACCCGGATGGTGAACTCCTTCCAGATGGAGCCCACCGTCCAGAAGCTCCTGCCTCTGGACGCGGATGCCTTCCCCAAGTATGAGGCCAACCGGGACGCCTACAACCGGGACGTGACCTACGTGCCCTCCGTGAAGGCGGTCATGGACCGTCTGGCCCCCGGCTACGTCAAGGGCGACCTCTTCGGCGCGCTGGTGGAGTCCTACTGCTCCGAACAGAACGCCCGCATGACCGCTATGAAGTCCTCCAGCGACAGCGCCCGGGAGATGCTGCGGAGCCTGAACCTGTCCTTCAACCGGGCCCGTCAAGCCGCCATCACCCAGGAGATCACCGAGGTGGCAGGCGGTGCCCAGGCGGCACTGTGATGCCTCATGTCAATGCAAGTATATGAACACCCGAAAGGGGAGTATAAGATGAACGAAAACAAAGGAACCATTGTGCAGGTCATGGGACCTGTGGTGGATGTGGCCTTCTCCGCAGGCAAGCTGCCGGAGATTCAGGAGGCCCTGGAGGTGGAACTGGGCGGCAAGCGCCAGGTGATGGAAGTGGCCCAGCACGTGGGCGGCGACACCGTGCGCTGCATCATGCTCTCCCCCAGCGAGGGCCTTGGCCGGGGCATGGAGGTCACCGCCACCGGCGCTCCCATCTCCGTGCCCGTGGGTGACGGCGTTCTGGGGCGCATGTTCAACGTCCTGGGCGATGCCATCGACGAAAAGGGCCCGGTGCAGGCAGCCGAAAAGTGGTCCATCCACCGCCAGCCCCCCGCTTTTGAAAACCAGCGCCCGGTTGTGGACATCTTTGAGACCGGCATCAAGGTCATCGACCTGCTGGCCCCCTATGCCAAGGGCGGTAAGATCGGCCTGTTCGGCGGCGCCGGCGTGGGCAAGACTGTGCTCATTCAGGAGCTGATCCACAACATCGCCACCGAGCACGGCGGCTACTCCATCTTCACCG
>NZ_URDP01000043.1 GCF_900546705.1 uncultured Oscillibacter sp.
GGCCCATCAGTGCCTGGAGATGATCACCATCGACAAGGACACCGCCCACATGAAGGCAAAACTGGCGGTGGACTTCGCGGATCTGGTGTACAACGGCAAGTGGTTCACTCCCCTGCGGGAGGCCCTGAGCGCCTTTGCCGACAAGACCCAGGAGCATGTGACCGGCTCCGTCAAGCTCAAGCTCTACAAGGGCAATATGATCACCGCTTCCATCACCTCTCCCTGCTCTCTCTACTCCGAGCAGCTGGTGACGTTCAATGAAAGCGACTACAACCAGGCCGACGCCACGGGCTTCATCAACCTCTGGGGCCTGCCTGACACGGTACTGGCACTGCGGGAGCAGGGCAAGCTGTAAATGAAAACGGATTGGGAGGGGAGGGAACTCCCCTCCCAACTGGCAACTTTGCCGCGCGGCGGCGTGTAAAGGAGAAACACTATGAAATTATGGGGCGGACGGTTTCAAAAGGAGACCGATGAACTGGTCAACGACTTCAATGCCTCCATCCACTTTGACCAGCGGCTCTACAAGGAGGATATCACCGGCTCCATGGCCCATGCCAAGATGCTGGGCGCGTGCGGCATCATCTCCGGCGAGGATACGGAGGCCATTGTAAAGGGCCTGGAGGAGATCCTGGCGGATATCGAGGCGGGCAAGGTGGAATTTTCTGTCGACAACGAGGATATCCACATGAACGTGGAATCCCTGCTGACGGCGCGCATCGGCCAGGCAGGCAAGCGTCTGCATACCGCCCGCAGCCGCAACGACCAGGTGGCGCTGGACTTCCGCATGTACGTCCGTACCCAGATCGGCGTCATTATAGACCAGCTCCTGACGCTGGAGACGGTGCTCTGCCGCCAGGCTGCAAAGTACCAGACGGCGGTCATGCCCGGCTATACCCACCTCCAGCGGGCCCAGCCCATCTCCTTTGCGCAGCATCTCATGGCCTACGGCGCCATGTTCAAAAGAGACGTGCAGCGCCTGGAGGACTGCGCCGCCCGGCTCAACGAGTGCCCCTTGGGTTGCGGCGCCTTGGCGGGTACCACCTATCCCATCGACCGCTTTATGACCGCCCAGGCCCTGGGCTTCGACGGCCCCATGGGCAACTCCCTGGACGGCGTCTCCGACCGGGACTACGCTCTGGAGTTCCTCAGCGCGCTTTCTATTTTGATGATGCACCTCTCCCGTTTTTCTGAGGAGGTCATCCTCTGGTGCAGCTGGGAGTTCAAGTTCATCGAACTGGACGACGCCTACGCCACCGGCTCTTCCATCATGCCCCAGAAGAAAAACCCGGATGTTGCCGAGCTGGTACGCGGTAAGACGGGGAGAGTGTACGGCGACCTGATGGGCCTTTTGACGGTGATGAAGGGACTGCCCCTTGCATACAACAAGGATATGCAGGAGGACAAGGAGCCGGTATTCGACGCCGTGGACACGGTGGAGATGTGCCTGCCGGTGTTTGCCGCCATGCTGGACACCATGACCGTCCGCACGGATAACATGCGCGCCGCGGCAGGCAAGGGCTTCATCAACGCCACGGACTGCGCCGACTATCTCACCAAAAAGGGGATGCCCTTCCGGGATGCCTACACCGTCACCGGCCATCTGGTGGCCCTTTGCACCGCCCAGGGCAAGACGCTGGAGGAATTGTCCCTCCCCGAGCTCCAGTCGGTTTCCACGCTCTTTGATAAGGACGTGTACGAGGCGTTGAAGCTGGAAAACTGCATGGCCCTGCGCTCCAGCTTCGGCGGCCCCGCGGTGGCGGAGACTACCCGGCAGATCGAAGCGCTGGAAGCGTTCATCCAGAGCCGGAAGTGAGGAGGAAGCCATGAAACCCATTGTCTATATCGACGGCAAGGACGGCACCACCGGATTGCAGATCTATGACCGGCTCAGTGCCAGAGACGACATCGAGCTGCTGCTCATCGACGAGGAAAAGCGCAAGGACCTGCAAGCGCGGAAGGCGTGCATCAACCAGGCGGATATCGTGTTTTTGTGCCTGCCGGACGCGGCGGCCCGGGAGGCGGTTGCCATGGTGGAAAATCCGGCCACCCGCGTCATCGACGCCTCCACCGCCCACCGCACGGCCCCCGGATGGGTGTACGGTTTCCCTGAACTGAAGGCGGGCCAGCGGGAGACCATCGCAAAGGCCAAATGGGTAGCCAACCCCGGCTGTCACGCCACCGGCTTTATCAGCGTGGCCTATCCCCTGATCGCGGCAGGCGTATTGCCCGCCGACGCGGACCTCACCTGCTTTTCCCTCACCGGCTACTCCGGCGGCGGCAAGAAAATGATCGCCCAGTATGAGGCATCGGACCGGGGCACCGAGCTCTCCAGCCCCTGTCCCTACGGCCTGGGCCAGGGACACAAGCACCTGCCGGAGATGCAGGTCATCTGCGGCCTTGCAAAGCCCCCGGTGTTCGTCCCGGTGGTGGATGACTACTACAAGGGCATGGCCACCACGGTGATGCTCCATATGAGCCAGCTCAATGGCGTTTCTTCCCTGCAGCAGGTGCTGGAAATCTACCAGGCCCACTACGCCGGGCAGAAGCTGGTGCAGGTGGTGCCGGACACGGATACGGCCAAGCTCTATGCAAACGCCAAGGCCGGAAGCAACGATCTTTCCGTTGTGGTGGCGGGCAATGACGGCCAGTTCACCGTCACAGCCCTGTTCGATAACCTGGGCAAGGGTGCCTCCGGCGCCGCTGTCCAGAACATGAATCTGATGCTGGGCCTGGAGGAGACCACGGGACTCCTTTGAAAGCGGCTCACCATACAGCGGATATAGAGCGCCGGGGCTGAGACGAAGCCGTCCGGCGGAACATAGAAGGAGGAACTCCTGATGAAATTTGTGGAAAACGGCGTGTGTGCTCCCCAGGGCTTCCAAGCCTCCGGCGTGCATGTGGGCGTCAAGACCCACGCCGCGTGGAAAAAAGACGTGGCGCTGATCGTCTCCGACGTGGAGTGCGCCGCGGCTGGTATCTTTACGAAAAACGTGGTGAAGGCGGCCCCCATCCTGGTGGACCTTGCCCACCTTGCCGACGGCAAGGCCCGGGCCATCCTGGCCAACAGCGGCAACGCCAACGCCTGTGCACCTCGGGGAGAGGAGAACGCGGCGCGCATGTGCGCGGCGGCGGCTAAAGCCATCGGCTGCGACACCGAAGACGTGCTGGTGTCCTCCACCGGCGTCATCGGCCAGACATTGAACATCTCCGTCATTGAGGAGGGCGTCCCGGCGCTGCATGCGGCGCTGGAAGCCTCCGCCGCAGCCAGCGACGCCGCCGCCCACGCCATCATGACCACGGACACGGTGAAAAAAGAAGCGGCGGTGGAGACGGTCATCGGCGGCAAGACCTGCCGCCTCGGCGGCATCGCCAAGGGCAGCGGCATGATCCACCCCAACATGGGCACCATGCTCTGCTTCCTCACCACCGACTGTGCCATTGCCGCGCCCATGCTGAAAAAGGCCCTGCTGGCAACGGCCAACAGGAGCTTCAACCGCATCAGCGTGGATGGCGACACCTCCACCAACGACTCGTGTATGATCCTGGCCAACGGCCTGGCGGGCAATGCCCCCATCACCGAGGAGGGAGCGGACTACCAGGCCTTTTTGGAGGCTTTGCAGGCCCTGTGCGTCCACATGGCCCGGTCCATGGCCTCCGACGGCGAGGGTGCCAAGCACCTCATCACCTGCACGGTCACCGGCGCCAAGAGTGAGCAAAGCGCCGAGACCATCGCCAAGTCCGTCATCTCCTCCACCCTTACCAAGGCGGCCATCTTCGGCGCCGACGCCAACTGGGGCAGAGTCCTGTGCGCCATGGGCTACTCCGGCGAGGTCTTTGACCCGGACAAGGTGGACGTGTCCTTTGCCAGCGCGGCCGGTGAGATCGCCGTGTGCGCGGCGGGCCGGGGACTTCCCTTTGACGAGGACCAGGCCAAGAAGATCCTCACCGAGCACGACGTGGAGATCCGCGTGACCATGGGCGAGGGCGACGGCAGCTGCACCTGCTGGGGCTGCGACATCACCTACGATTACATCAAGATCAACGGGGACTACCGGACGTGATACCCGGAAGATCGGAAGGAGAGAACACCATGACCTCACATGCACAGCAGGCCCAGACGCTGGTGGAGGCCCTGCCCTATATTCAAAAATTTACCGGAAAGACCATCGTTATCAAATACGGCGGCAACGCCATGATCTCCGAGGAGCTGCGGCGCGCCGTCATGAGCGATATCGTGCTTTTGAGCCTGGTGGGCATCCGGGTGGTGGTGGTCCACGGCGGCGGGCCGGAGATCTCCGACATGCTCCGCCGGCTGGGCCACGAGTCCCGGTTTGTGGACGGCCTGCGCTACACCGACGAGGTCACCATGGACGTGGTGCAGTCGGTGCTGTGCGGCAAGGTGAATAAGAATCTGGTTGCCCAGCTGGGCCGTCTGGGCGGGCAGGCCATCGGCCTTTGCGGCATGGACGGGCAGCTGTTCCAGGCCCAGCAGCTGGACGAAAAGTACGGCCTGGTGGGCAAAATCACCGGCGTGAACCCAGAGCCGGTGGAAAACGCTCTCATGAGCGGCTATATCCCGGTGGTGTCCACCGTGGCCCAGGGCGTGGACGCTGACACCGCCTACAACATCAACGCCGACACCGCCGCTGCCGAGCTTGCCAAGGCGCTGGGCGCCGAGAAGCTCATTTTGCTCACGGACGTGCGGGGCCTTCTGGAAGACCCCCATGACGAGGACACCCTCATCCATGTGCTGCATACCTACGAGGTACCGGGTCTGGTGGCCCGGGGCGTCATCTCCGGGGGCATGATCCCCAAAATGCAGTGCTGCGTGGACGCCATTGCCGGCGGCGTGGAGCGGGTGCACATCCTGGACGGCCGCATCCCCCACTCCATTCTCATCGAGCTTCTGAGTGACCGGGGCATCGGCACCATGCTGAAAAGGGAGGAATAAACCCATGACATCCAAGGAGATCCAGGCCCTGACAGGCCAGTACATTATGCATACTTACGGCCGCTTCCCGGTGGTCATTGACCACGGGCAGGGGGCCACTCTCTACGACCCGGAAGGAAACACCTACATCGACTTTACCAGCGGCATCGGCGTCACCTCTCTGGGCTACGGCAACGAGTCCTGGGTGGAGGCCATCACGGCCCAGGCCAAAAAACTGGGCCACATCTCCAACCTCTTTTATACGGAGCCGCCGGCCCTCCTTGCCCAGAAGCTCTGTGCGCGCACGGGGGAGAGCTGCGTGTTCTTCGCCAACGGCGGCGGCGAGGCCAACGAGGGTATGATCAAGCTGGCGAGAAAGTACAGTTTTGACAAGTACGGTACCGGCCGGGCCACCATCATTACGCTGAAAAATTCCTTCCATGGCCGCACTATCACCACCCTGACTGCTACAGGCCAGGACGTGTTCCACAACTATTTCTTCCCCTTCACCGAGGGCTTCCGCTACGCCGAGGCCAACGACCTTGCCGCACTGGAGGCTGCTGCCGGAGACGACGTGTGCGCTGTCATGGTGGAGCTGGTCCAGGGGGAGGGCGGCGTGCTGCCCCTGGAGCAGGATTACGTCCAGGCGGTGGCAGCGCTGTGCAAAGAGAAGGACTGGCTGCTGCTGGTGGACGAGGTGCAGACCGGCGTGGGCCGGACGGGCAGCCTGTTCGCCTTCCAGCAGTATGGCATTTTGCCGGACGTGGTGTCCTTCGCCAAGGGCATCGCCGGAGGACTGCCTATGAGCGGTATCCTGGCCAATGAAAAGTGCCGGGACGTGCTGGGCCCCGGCATGCACGCCACCACCTTCGGCGCCAACCCCGTCTGTGCGGCGGCGGCACTGGCGGTGCAGGATGTGCTCACCGACGAATTTTTGCACCAGGTCAAGGAAAAGGGCGACTACCTGCGTGCTGCTATCGAGGATCTGCACCTGCCCTGCTTCGGCAAGACCCGGGGCCTTGGCCTCATGATCGGCATCGCCGTCAATGACGGCTATACCAACAAGGACATTGCCCAAAAGCTCATCGCCAACGGGCTGCTGGTGCTCACCGCAGGCCCGGGCATGCGGCTGCTGCCGCCTCTGACCATCACCAAAGAGGAGATGGACCAGGGCATCGCCATCATGAAAAAGACGCTGGGCTGAGCCAGTACCGAAAGAAAGAGAGGAACCACCCATGGAAAATCAGATGCACTTTTTGAAGCTGCTGGACTTTACACCCGCCCAGATCCAGCAGTTTTTGGATACCGCCGCGGACCTGAAGGCCAAGAAGAAGGCCGGGGTGCCCCACCGCTACCTGGAGGGCAAGAACGTGGCGCTGATCTTTGAAAAGACCTCCACCCGTACCCGCTGCGCCTTTGAGGTGGCCGCCCAGGATCTGGGCATGGGCTCTACCTATCTGGGCCCCACCGGCTCTCAGATCGGCGTGAAGGAGTCCATCGCCGACACCGCCCGGGTGCTGGGCCGGATGTACGACGGCATCGAGTACCGGGGCTTCGGCCAGAGCATCGTGGAGGAGCTGGCCCACTACGCCGGCGTGCCCGTGTTCAACGGCCTGACCGACGAGTTCCACCCCACCCAGATCCTGGCGGACTTTTTGACCATCCAGGAGCACTTCGGCTCCCTCAAGGGCATCAAGCTGGTGTACCTGGGTGACGCCCGGTTCAACATGGGCAACAGCCTCATGGTGGGCTGCGCCAAGATGGGCATGCACTTTGTGGCCTGCGCCCCCAAGGCGTACATGCCCAACGCCGAGCTCATCAAGACCTGCCAGGCCATCGCCGCTGAGACCGGCGCCGTGCTGGAGTTCATCGAAGACCCCATGGAAGCGACGAAGGGCGCCCACGTGCTCTACACGGATGTGTGGGTTTCCATGGGCGAGCCGGTGGAGGTCTGGAAAGAGCGTATCGAGGCCTTAGCCCCCTACCAGGTCACAAAGGCCCTCATGGACAACGCCGGTCCTCAGTGCCGCTTTATGCACTGCCTGCCCGCTTACCACGACCACAAGACCAAGGTGGGCAAGGAAATGGGTGAGAAGTTTGGACGCGATGCCATGGAGGTCACCGACGAGGTGTTCGAGAGTGAGCAGTCCATCGTCTTTGACGAGGCGGAAAACCGCATGCACACCATCAAGGCCGTCATGTATGAGCTGATGAAGTAAGCTTTTTTTTGAAAGCAGCAGCGCCCCGGAGCGAATGCTCCGGGGCGCTGCTGCGTGAGCTTTCGTGTCCGGTTACCGGAGGCTGACATAGCCGCCCGGCTGCCAGTTGGGACAGGCGGATTTCAGGGCGGTCGCCTCCGTTGTCCGCAGGTCACCGTCATCATTGCGGGCGGCGGAGAGCAGATACCAGAAGGACTGGCCATGGTCATCGGTGATCTTGGCCGCGGCCAGGATCTCCGTTCCCTTGGCCAGGGGGATGGCGGGCATATAGTCCTCCGCCGTCAGGTACATCTGCACGTAGCCCTGCCTGCGCCACAGCTCCTCCGCCTCCGGCAGGGAGGTCGACCACAGGGGCTCTGCCTTGCCGTTAGGAAATACTGCCAGCTCCACGCTCTCCAGTTCCAGAGGGACGCTGGGGTTGGGGTCGATGTGCAATGTCAGACTGGTGAAGCGAACGGTTCCGTTGTTCCAGCCGGTCTCCCAGCTGCCTTCCACCGCCAGGCGGTAATCTGCCGGATCGGCGGACACCGTCTCCAGGGTCTCCGTCCGGCTGACGCCGCCGGATGTCACCGTTACAGAAAGCTCTACATCGCCGTCCATGGGCACCACCCAGCCCTCTGCCTGGAAGGTCCCGTCCTCCAGCCGGACTGCCTCCGCGGAACGCTGCTCTCCTGAGGCGGTGCAGGCGGTGAACACTGCTTGGGCGTCGCCGGAGTAGACGGCGGGATGGGCACTGACGGACAGGGTCATGGTCCCGGCAGTCAGGTTATAATCCTGAACGGAGGCAGTATAATTGTCAATCATATTGGACTGTTCGGCTATAATAGTGGCAATTTGCCCGGTGATGGACTGGATTTGCTGTCCGGTGGTGGTCTCCACCATCTGCAGCTCCTGACGGATCTGCCGGAGCTGGTTCCACAGGGCGCTGCCTGCCAGCAGGACCAGAATTAAAACCGCACCTGCCGCCAGGGCAGCCAGGGGCCGCTTTCGGCGGTTCCGGGCCTGCTGGGCAGCCATGTATTTTTCAGCAATGGCTTCCACCGCAGCCAACTCCCGGTCGGTCAGTTCCTGCGCGGGGGCGTCGGCTTCCGGGGCTGAGTCCATATCTTCCGGGGTATCTTCACCGGACGCGCCCATCTCTCCGGCGGGCGGCTCCACGCCCAGCAGAGCGCCGATGGTGACCCCAAACAGGCGGCTCATGGCGATGAGCTTTTCCAGCTCCGGCACGGCGGCATCCGATTCCCATCGGCTCACTGCCTGCCGGGAGACCCCCAGCCGCTCGCCCAGAGCCTCCTGGGAGAGGCCGGCAGCCTTCCGGCCCGCCTGGATGCGGCTGCCCAAAGTGTTGGTATTGCCCATAGTCGTCTCCTCCTTTGCCCTCAGCATAGCAGACAGCGGTCCGAATTGCTACCACCGGCGGGTTTCCCCTCTGTCAACCAGCAGTTGCGGAGTATTTTTTCAGTATAGCACAGATCTTTGGGCGGAAAAAGTGGCGTAAATACGAAAAGCAGATGACACACAAAAGAGAAACGTAGAAATTACACAAAATCAACGGGGAAAATAGATGCTGCTTTGTGCTGCTTGACAAATACCGATGGGACGCATACAATGAAACAACCGATAGTAAAGAAAAGAGGGATTTGGATATGGAACGTTCCGCCGGTATTTTGCTGCCGATTTTTTCTCTGCCGTCTCCCTACGGCATCGGGACGCTGGGCCGGGAGGCCCGGGCTTTTGCGGACTTTTTGGCTGCTGCCGGCCAGCGCTGGTGGCAGATTCTGCCTGTGGGCCCTACGGGGGCGGGGGACTCCCCCTATACCAGCGAGTCCACTTTTGCGGGCAATCCGCTGTTTTTGGACCTGGAGCAGCTGGCGTCCGAGGGGCTGCTGACCCAGGCTGAACTGGACGGCGCCCGGACGGCGCCGTCGGACACCATCGACTATGCCGGGCTGTACCGGCAGCGGGAGACGCTGCTGCGCCTGGCTTTTTCCCGGGTCAGCGGCGAGGCGGCCCAGGCGGTGCGGGAGTTTACGCAGAGGAATCCGTGGGTGAAAAATTACGCCCTGTATCGCGCATTGAAGACTCATTTCGACGATGCGGCCTGGTTCCAGTGGCCGGACGCGGCCCTGCGGCAGCATGAGACAGCGGCGGTGGAACAGTGGTCCGTGACACTGGCGGAGGACGTGGCGTTCCACACCTGGGTGCAGTACTGGTTCTTCCGTCAGTGGGAGGCGCTCAAGGCCTACGTCAACAGCCGGGGCGTAAAGCTCATCGGCGACCTGCCCATCTACGTGTCGCTGGACAGCGCGGACGTCTGGGCGGAGCGGCGGGAGTTTTTACTGGACGGGGAGGGACACCCCACCCAGGTGGCCGGTGTCCCGCCGGACTACTTCTCCGCCGACGGCCAGCTCTGGGGCAATCCCCTCTATGACTGGAAGGCCCAGAAGGCCGACGGCTTCGGCTGGTGGATCCGCCGGGTGGAGGGTGCCTCCCGGCTCTTTGATGCCATCCGGCTGGACCATTTCCGGGCTTTTGCCAGCTACTGGTCCATCCCCGCCGGAGCGCAGACGGCCAAGACCGGCCGGTGGGAGACAGGCCCGGGCATGGATCTTCTGCGGGTGCTGACGGGCTGGTTCCCCCAGATCACCTACATTGCCGAGGACCTGGGCATCCTGACGGAGGATGTCCATCAGCTGCGCCGGGAATCCGGGCTGCCGGGCATGAAGGTGCTGGAATTTGCTTTCTCCGGCCCGGACAACGCGTACCTTCCCCACCATTATGAGCCCCACTGCATCTGCTATACCGGTACCCACGACAACGATACCGTGGTGGGCTGGTACACCCACGCAAGCGAGAACGAGCGGGCCTTTGCGGCGCGGTATCTGGGCGCGGAGGACGCCGAGGGCGTGCGGCAGGCGCTGCTGCGTGCGGGACAGGGCAGCGTGGCGGAGCTGTTTGTGGCCCAGATGCAGGACTACCTGGGCCTTGGCAGCGAGGGGCGGATCAACGTGCCCGGCGTGGCGGATGGCAACTGGCGCTGGCGGCTCCGGGAGCTGCCGCCCATGTCGCTGGCCGCCCAGATCCGGCAGATGACCCACACCTTCGGGCGCTGCGGGGCTTGACCCGGCGGACGGGGATGTGCTATCATGCATCTGTCTGCGGGAAGTGTACTGACCGCCGACAAATGATGCGTCCTGTCGTTCTGCCGGCAAGGTATTTCCGCGCCGAAAGAGAAGGGGAAGAGCCGCCGAATCAAGGGCGGCTTGGGTAAGTATGCCTGTTTGCCCCCTCTGCCGAACGGCAGAGGGGGCATTGATTTTTCAGGAGAGGAGGGAGGACCATGCACACCCGGGTGGCTGTACTGGCCATCATTGTGAAAAACATGGAGTCGGTGGGTGCGCTCAATGAGCTGCTGCACCAGTACGGGCGGCATATCATCGGACGGATGGGCGTTCCGTATCACCAGCGGGGCGTGAGCATCATCAGCGTGGCCATGGACGCGCCCCAGGATGTGATCTCCGCCCTGTCCGGTAAAATCGGACGATTGGAGGGGGTCACGGCCAAGACGGTCTATGCCCCGGAAGAGGCGCTCTCCTGAGAGAAATCCAAATTTTGAAGAAACGAGGAATGGAACATGAAGACGATGAAACGGTTGACGGCGCTGTGCCTGACGCTGCTGCTGGTGGTCTCCCTGGCCGCCTGCGGCCAGAACGGGGAGACGCCGGAGGAGGTCACCGGCGAGAGCTATGCCGTAGCGGCGCTGAAGGGTCCCACGGCCATGGGCCTTGTCAAGCTCATGCATGACGCGGAGCAGGAGGACGCCTCCTTTGTCAATGACTATACCTTTACTCTGGCCGCCTCCGCCGATGAGGTGGCGCCCCTGCTCATTAAGGGCGAGCTGGATATGGCCTGCGTGCCTGCCAACCTGGCCGCCACGCTGTACCAGAAGACCGACGGCCAGATCGTGACGCTGGGCATCAATACCCTGGGCGTACTGTACATTGTGGAAAACGGCAATGCCGTGCGCTCTATGGAAGACCTGTCCGGCAAGACCATTGTGGCCTCCGGAAAGGATTCCACGCCGGAGTATGCCCTGAACTATCTGCTGGAGCAAAACGGCGTGGACCCCGATACGGACGTGACCATTGACTGGAAGAGCGAGCACTCCGAGTGCGTCAGCGCCCTGGCCACCGGTGCGGCTACCATCGCCATGCTGCCCCAGCCCTTCGTCACTGTAGCCCAGAGCAAGATCCCCGATCTGCGGGTGGCCCTGGACCTGACGCAGGAGTGGGATGCCCTGGACAACGGCTCCGCTCTGCTCACCGGCGTGGTGGTGGCCCGCCGGGAGGTGGTGGAGGCCAACCCCGGCGCCGTGGATGCCTTCCTCTCTGACTACGCCGCTTCCGTGGAGTGGGTGAACGCCAACACGGCGGATGCCGCCGCTCTGATCGGCGATTACGGCATCGTGGACGCTGCCGTGGCGGAGCAGGCTCTGCCCTATTGCAACATTGTGTGCATCACCGGCACGGAGATGAAGGACAAGCTCTCCGGCTATCTCCAGGTGCTCTGCGACGCCGACAGCGCCTCCGTGGGCGGTGCTATGCCCGGCGACGACTTCTACTACGGCGCGTGATTTTCTACCCGATGGGACGGAAGGCAGGTGCGGTATGAAACGGGGAAAGCGGCCTTTCCGCCTTTGGGCGGTGCTGTTCTGGCTGCTTTGCTGGCAGGGGGCGGCGGCTGCCATGGCGGCCGCCTACCCGGCCGGCCATCTCCTGCTGGCCTCTCCGATCTCGGCGCTGCGCCGTCTTGGAGAGCTGGCTGTCACCGGGGAATTCTGGAGTGCGGTATGTACTTCCGCGGTCCACATCTTTGGGGGCTTTGCCGTCTCCTGCCTTCTTGCGGTGGTGCTGGCGGCACTGTCTGCCCGGTTTTCTCCGGTGCGGGAGCTGGTCGCACCCCTGGCGGCGGCCGTCAAGGCGGTGCCGGTGGTGTCGTTCATCATTCTGGCATTGGTTTGGGTGGACGGTGGTTCCCTCTCCCTGCTGATTTCCGGACTGATGGCGTTTCCCACGGTGTACGGCTCTGTGCTCACCGGCATCGTCCAGACAGACCGGCAGCTTTTGGAGATGGCCCAAGTATTCCGGGTGCCTTGGCGGCGGCAGCTGTGGGGCATCTGGCTGCCATCGGTACTGCCGTATTTCCGATCGGCCGTATCTCTGGCCATGGGGCTTTGCTGGAAGTCCGGCGTGGCGGCGGAGGTGATCGGACTGCGGGACGGCACTGTGGGCGAGCGGCTGTACTCGGCCAAGGTCTATTTCCAGACGGCGGACCTGTTTGCCTGGACGGCGGTGATCGTGGTGCTGTCGGCTGTGATGGAGCGGTTGTTTTTGCGGGGCGTGGACGCCCTGGCCGGAAAGGTGGGAGCAGCATGAGGCGGATGATCGTATCCGAGCTTTGCAAGTCCTACGACGGCCGTCCGGTTTTGCAGAACCTGAGCTTTACCTCCAATACGGAGCGCATCACTTGTCTGCGGGCACCCTCGGGCACCGGCAAAACCACGCTGCTGCGGCTGCTGCTGGGGCTGGAGCGGCCGGACAGCGGGACCATTACGCTGCCCCGTGGATGCCGCTGGTCGGCGGTGTTCCAGGAAAACCGGCTTTTGGAGCACCTGGACGCCATGGGAAACCTGCGTTTTGCGGCAGGGCCATCACTGGATGACAACAAGGCAAAGGCCCTGCTGGAAGAGCTGGGACTGGCGGAGGCGGCGGACAAGCCTGTCCGGGCTTACTCCGGCGGCATGAAGCGGCGGCTGGCGCTGATCCGGGCGCTGCTGGTGCCCTGCGACGCTCTGGCACTGGATGAGCCCTTCGCCGGACTGGATGAGGAAAACCGGCGCCGGGCGTGGGCATGCGTACGCCGGGAGACGGCCGGGAAGATCGTGCTGGTGGCTTCCCACGAGATTCTGGACGGAGACCTGGCGGAACTCCGGCTTTGAAATTCCTTCCGGGGCTGGAAATTGGGAAAGAAGTGTGGTAAAATAAACTGCCAATATGGCGGCTTTCCATGAACGGCCGAACCAAGACCGGAAGGAGAAACTCTGTATGATCAAAATTACCACCGACAGCACCTGCGACCTGCCGGTCGAGATGCTGGAGCGGCATGATATTTCCGTGATCCCCCTGGGAATTGTCAAGGGGGGCAGACTCTATCACGATGGCGTGGATATCCGCACGGCGGACATCGCCGCCCATGTGGATGCCGGCGGTGAGATCACCACCACCAACGCCGTGAACATCGCCGACTACGAGGCGCTGTTCCGCCGGGAGATGGAGCGGCACGAGGCGGTGATCCACATTAATATCGGTATGGGATTTTCCAGCTGCTACCAAAACGCCAAGCTGGCGGCGGAGGAGGTGCCGGAGGTCTATGTGGTGGACTCCGGAAACCTGACCGTAGGCCACGGCTTTTTGGTGCTTGCCGCCGCAAAAGCGGCGGAGGAGGGCCGTTCCGTGAGCGAGATCCTGGGCATGCTGGAGGAGATGACCGGCCGGGTGGAGACCAGCTTTGTGCTGGACCGTCTGGACTATATGAAAAAGGGCGGACGATGCTCCGCCGTGACGCTGCTGGGGGCCAACCTTTTGAAGCTGCACCCCTGCGTGGAGGTCATCGACGGAAAGATGTCCGTTACCAAGAAGTACCGGGGTTCCATCGAGAAAGTGGTGGGGGACTATGTGCACGACCGGCTGCACGGCCGCACGGACATTGACCCCTCGCTGGTGTTTTTGGTGGACACCTGCCCGGACGACCATCTGGCGTCCATTGCCCGGGAGGCGCTGCACCAGGACGGACGCTTCGAGAAAATCGTGGAGGCCAAGGCGGGCTGCACGATCTTCTGCCACTGCGGTCCCGGCACTCTGGGCATCATCTTCCTGCGCAAGTAAAGAAAAAAGGCTGACCCATCCGGGTCAGCCTTTTTATGTAGGATGCGACTCGCTTACTTAACAGCGATGGCCTCTACCTCGCACAGAACGCCCTTGGGCAGATCCTTCACGGCCACGCAGGAACGAGCGGGCTTGGAGGTGAAGTACTTGGCATAAACCTCGTTGAACGCGGTGAAGTCGGCAATATCGGCCAGGAAGCAGGTGGTCTTGACCACGTTGTCCATGGTCACGCCGGCGGCCTCCATGATGGCGGCAACGTTCTTGCAGCTCTGCTCGGTCTGAGCAGCGATGCCGGCGGGGATCTCACCGGTAGCGGGGTTGACGGGAATCTGACCGGAGGCGAACACCATGTCGCCCACAGCCCAAGCCTGAGAATAAGGGCCGATGGCGCCGGGAGCGTTGGTAGTGGCAATAACTTTCTTGTCCATTGGAAGAGTCCTCCTTTGAATTGATACTATCATCATAGCACAGGCGTACAAAAAGTCAATGATCGTTGCTTGTGAAATAGACAAAAATGTGGTATACTTTTAAACCATCAAAAGAAAAACGGAATTTTTTTGAAAAGAGGAACGCTAAATTGGAGGATTTTCATCAGAAGTTAGAAGAAAATGGATATTTCCGCCAAGAGGAATTCATATTTGCCGACTGCGACCGGAACATGCGGGCCAGGGTGTCGTCCCTGCTCAGCCGGGCGGCTGCCTATGCCGGATATGACTATGACGCAAGAGGACTGACTCATGAGAAGCTCTACGAGATGCGGGAGGTATTTCTCCTCTCCCGCATGGCCGTGCGGATTCATGACTGTCCCCGTTACCGGGAGGTTATGGACATCACCACCCGGGAAAACGGCGTCAAGGGCGCCCACATGCAGCGGGTCTACGAGATGCGGGATCAGACGGGAAAGGTGCGGGTGTCCATTAAGAGCGACTGGATTTTGATCGATCCCCAGACCCGGCATATTCTGCGGCCCAACTCTTTTACAGCCAAGCCCCTGCTGACCTACGACGGCGTGATCGACTGCCCGGATACCCGGAAGATTCAGCTGCCGGCGGGGCAGACGGAGGAGCTGGGCACCCGGCGCGTCATGTGGTCGGACCTGGACGGCAACGGACACGTGTACAGCGGCAACTACGGCGACATTGTATGGGACTATCTGCCTGCGGATCTGCAGGAGCGCGTGCCCCGGGACTTTTTCATCAATTACAGCAAGGAGGCCACATTGGGCGAAGAGCTGCGTCTGCTGGGCGTCCGGGAGGGAGATTCCTATTATATGGAGGGCCTGGGTCCCCAGGGAACCTGCTTTACGGCGCTGTGTGTATTCTGACGGCGAAAATTGAACCATGGAAAAAGGCGGCACCGAAACCGGTGCCGCCTTTTCATTTGCCCGGACGATTTTACAAACACTTTACAAACCGATGGTGTCGGATTTTACGAAGCGATCTTTATACTATGACCGTACCACAGAGCAAGACACAATTGCAAAAAGGAGATAATTTGGAATGAAAAAGCTGTTTTCAATTTTGCTGGCCCTGAGCCTCAGCGCCGCGCTGCTGGCTGGCTGCGGTTCTCAGGAGGAGACTCCCGCCGAGGAAGGCAATGAGGAGACTCCCGCCCAGAGCGAGACCCTCAGCGGTTCCGTTTCCACCAACGGCTCCACCTCCATGGAGAGCGTGATCGGCGCCCTGAGCGAGCAGTTCATGGCGGACAACCCCGGCGTCAGCGTTACATATGATCCCACCGGTTCCGGTACGGGCATCGAGGCGGCCAAGAACGGCACCTGCGATATCGGACTTTCCTCCCGCGCCCTGAAGGACGAGGAGACTTCCGCCGGCCTGGTGGGCACCACTGTGGCGCTGGACGGCATTGCCATCATCGTCAACGC